>NZ_JBEXSY010000003.1:0-228674 GCF_040613895.1 Nocardiopsis sp. NPDC006198
AAAACACCCCCCCAACACCGTGGTGAGCCCGGGAATCCTTGGGCTCGTCACCGTCTTAACCCCGGGGGGCCCCGCCCCCCCCGGGGCCCCCCCCCCCGGGGGGCCGGGCCCCCCGGGGCGGTGCGGGCGGGCGGCGGCTCAGGCGCCGAGGGCCATCCGGACGCCGAGGGTCAGCATGAGTGCGGCGATGAGCGCGTCCAGGACCCGCCAGGCCCCGGGCCGCGCGAAGAGGGGGCGCAGCAGCCGCGCGCCGAACCCCAGGGCGAAGAACCACGTGAGGCTTCCCGCGACCGCGCCGGCCGCCCACCACCAGCGGGCGTCGCCGGCCTGCTGGTTGGCGAGCGAGCCGAGGAGGACGACCGTGTCCAGGTACACGTGCGGGTTGAGCCAGGTGAGCACCAGCGCCGTCGCCACGGCGGCCCTGCGGCCGTCCCCGGCCGCGCCGCCGACCACGAGCGCCCCCGGACGCAGAGCGCGGCGCACCGCGATCAGCCCGTAGGCGACGAGGAACCCCGCGCCGAGGAACCGGACGGCGGTGACGAGGCCGGGGGCGGCCCCGAGGACCGCGCCGACGCCGAGGACCCCGGCGGTGATGAGCAGTGCGTCGGACAGGGCGCAGACCAGCACCACGGGGAGGACCGTGCCCGGGCGGCCGTCGATGCCGACGCGCAGGACGTAGGCGTTCTGCGCGCCGATGGCCACGATGAGCGCGAGTCCGGTGCCGAATCCGAGCAGGGCGGGGAGGAGTGTCTCGTTCACCGTCAGAACGCTAGGGCGAGGCGGGCGTGCAGTAAAGCTAAAGTTTCTCAGGACCATGAAGAGAGGCTTAAGATGCCGTTCCAGTTCGACCACCTGCGCACCCTCACGACCCTGGTCGACGAGGGCACCTTCGAGGCGGCCGCGCGGCGGCTGCACGTGACCGCCTCGGCGGTGTCCCAGCGGGTGCGGGCGATGGAGCAGAGCACGGGGAAGGTCCTGGTGCAGCGGACGAACCCGGTGCGGACCACCCCCGCCGGGGACGTGGTCCTGCGCTACGCGCGCCAGGTCCTGCTCCTGGACGCGGACACCGCCGCCGAGCTGCGCCTGGGCGGCGGGGACGGGCCGGGCGGCGGGACGGAGCCGGTGTCGGTGCCGCTGGCGGTGAACGCCGACAGCCTGTCCACCTGGTTCCTGGACGCGCTGGCGGAGGCGCCCCCGGAACCGGGCACGGTGTTCGAGATCCACCGGGAGGACGAGGAGCACACCACGTCGCTCCTGCGGTCGGGGACGGTGATGGCGGCGGTCACCTCGACCCCGGAGGCGGTCCAGGGGTGCGCGGTGGCGGGACTCGGCGCGATGCGCTACCGGGCGGTGTGCAGCCCGGAGTTCGACGCGCGCCACCTGGGCGGGCGCGCGGACCCGGAACTGCTGCCCCGGGCGCCGGTGGTCAACTTCGACCGCAGGGACGACCTCCAGGACCGGTTCCTGCGGGAGACGACGGGGCGGGAGCCGTCGGGCCCGCGGCACTACATCCCGGCGTCGGAGGACTTCGCCCGGACGGTGCTGCTGGGGTTCGGGTGGGGTGTGGTGCCCGAGCCGCAGTGCGTCGCGGAGATCGGGGCCGGGCGGCTCGTGGAACTGGCCCCGGGGCACCCGGTGGACGTGCGGCTGTACTGGCAGCGGTGGAACCTGAGGTCGCCCGCGCTGGACCGGGTCTCCGAGGTCGTCCGGGCGGGCGCGGCGGCCCGCCTCCACCCCTTCTGACCCGGTCCGCCCGGACCCCGGGTCGGAGGGGCCGACTGGGGGTGGTTCGGACTCTCCCGGTCGCGGGACGCGGCCGCCCCGGCCGGACGCGGCTCAGCCTCCGGGACCGCGCTCCTCGGGCACGGGCCAGAAGAAGCTCTCCAGGAGGTCGTGCAGCCGGAGCCGCTCGGGGTCGATCCGGTCGCGGCCGTACGCGTCCAGGAACCTCTCGGCCGAGGCGGGGCCGAACTGGGGGTTCATGTGGCTGCGCAGGCTCCGCGCCATGTCCGCGACGTCGGAGTGCGGGTCCGCCGTGCCCGCGCGGCCGACGTCCACGAACCCGGGCCCGCCGGACCCCGCGACGAGCACGTTGGGCAGGCAGAAGTCGCCGTGGGTGACCGCGGGCCCACCGTCGCCGAGGGCCTCGGCCGCGCTCTCCAGCTCCGGCAGCACGGCCGCGGCCGGAGGGCCCTCCCTGCCGGCGATCTCCCACGACCTGTCGGCCAGTCCGGACGCGACGCGCTCGCGGACCTCCGGGAGCACCGACGACAGGGACCGGTCGAAGGGCGCGTCGTCCGCGGCCGTCGCGTGGAGCTCCCGGGCGGCGCGGGCGATCCGGTCCACGACGGAGTCCCGTTCCCCCTCGGGCCAGGGGTCGGAGGCCGGACGGCCGGGAAGCGCCCGCGTCGCGAGCCAGGACCCGCCGTCGTCGGCGCCGGCGCCCAGGACCTCGGGGACCGGCACTCCCAGCCGGGCCAGCCACTCCAGGCGTGCGGTCTCCGCCGCGAGGTCGCGGGCGAGGCGGCCCCGCGCGTCGTCGACCAGCTTGACGAACGCGACCGGTCGTCCCCGGGCGTCGAGCAGGCGCAGGACCCTCGCACCCGAGAGGCCGAGTCCGACGGTCTCCCGCCGGACGGCGCCCGTTGCGCGTTCGATGGCCCTCACCGCGTCCGCCATGGACCCGATCGTAGATTTCGGGGCGGCCCCGCGCCAACCGCGCCGGCGGCGGGGCTCCGGTCCCGGCGGCTCCCGACGCCCCCGGCCCGCGCGAGGCGGTGGCCGGGAGCGGGCGCGCGTCCCGGGCGAGGACCACCACCGGCCCGGGCTACCCGGCGCCGCGGGTCCGTCGGCCCATGGGCGGCCACGTCCCGTCGGGGTCGGGCACGGGCGCGAACCCGGCCTGCTCGAAGAAGGCGACGCGCTCCTCCACGTGCTCGCCCTCCTCGGGTTTCAGGAACACCCAGCGTGTGCCCGACCGTCCCGCCACGGCCACGAACGCGTCCAGCAGCCCCGTGCCGACCCCCCGGCGCCTCCACTCCGCGTCGACCACCAGGGCCAGGACGTACCCGTGGGGCGGCGGCACCGGGGCGCCGGGACCCGTGTAGGCCCCGTCGAGGATCCCCTCGATCCAGCCGACCACGGTGTCCCCGTCGACGGCGACCAGGACCACCATCCCCTCGGGCCACTCGCCGTCGGGGTACCCCTTCACCTCGAAATGCGGGGCCGCGCGCACGATCAGGCGGGCGATCCCCGCGCCGTCTCCGGGCAGGGCACGACGAATCAGCATGACGGCACGGTACCGACCGGCCCGCTCCGGCCACCGGCACCACCCCCGCGGCGGTGCTCCCCGGCGTGTCGCGGACCCGCCCGCCCGAGCCCCCCGCAGGAGGGCGGACGGCCGGTCGAACGTCGGCGGCCCCGGCAGGTCCGAGCCCCCGCGCGCGGGAGGGACGGGCCGCGCCCCCCGCGCACGCCGGGGCGCCCCGGGATTCGGCCCGACCCAATCGCCCCCGACCTGCGGTTTCGCACTCCGGGGAGTACGCGGACCCGGTCTCCCCCCTGCTAGCTTCCCCTGCATGAGAATGCACGAGCGCCCCAGTCCCACCGAGGTCATCTCGGCGTGGATCCCCCACGACGCCCGCTGGCACGAGTCCGCGCGCTCGGCGGCGATCACCGGTGAGGAGGCCCTGCGCCGGTACGTGACCGGGCTGGTGCGCGACCACAGGGACGGCGACGGCGGCCGGGAGCTGGTCGACGACCACGACCTGCACAGCGTCGGGGCGGTCGCCGAGGACCTCGGCGTGGCAGGGCTGGGGGGCGTGGACTGGCGGCGGGTCCGGGAGGCGATGCTCGTCCCGCTGCGGGAGCGCGGGACCGGCTGAGACCCGCCCCGGCCCCGGAGCCGTCGGGGCCGGGGCGCGCGGGCACGGGCCCCGCGCCCGTCCTCCCCGGGCTCCCTACTCGTCGTCGTCCTCCGCGTGGTGGTCGAGGTTGGAGGTGCCCCGGCGCCAGTAGCCGTCGACCTCGCAGGTCGCGTTGCGGACGAACCCGCGCTCCTTGAGCAGGCGGCGGATCGGCTTGAGGGTGTTCGCCTCGCCGGCGGCGTACACGAACCCGTCCCCCTCGGGCAGTTCGAGGGAGCGGAACGCCTCCAGCAGCAGGTCGGTGGTGCCGGGCTCGGCCCCTCCCCGGTGCAGCCAGGTGATCCGGGCCCCGGCGGGGGCCTCGAGCTCCTGCTCCTCACCGGCGTCCGCCACCTCGAAGAACGCGAACACGCGGGCGTCGGCGGGCAGTTCCTCCACGTAGCGGGCGGCGGCCGGCAGCGCCGTCTCGTCCACCAGCAGCACGTGGTGGTCGAACTCCCCGCTGATCCGGGCGGTGCCGCGGGGGCCCAGCACGCCCAGCTTGTCGCCGCGCCGGGCGGCCTGCGCCCAGCGTCCCGCCGGGCCGTGGTCGTGGGCGACGAAGTCGACGGTCAGGCGCCGGGCGCCCGTGTCGAGCGCGCGGACGGTGTAGTCGCGGAACACCACGCCGGGGGCGCGGAAGTTCAGGCAGCGGTCGTCCTCCACGACGGGCAGGACGTGCCCGCCCTCGTCGTTGGGGAACCACAGCTTGACGTGGTCGTCGAAGTTGGCGCTCTCCATCCCGGCGAGGTCGGGCCCGCCGAGGTGGACGCGGATCATGCGCGGGGTGACGCGCTCGACGTCGGCCACTTCGAGGACGCGCGGCTTCAGGGGGTACCTCTGGACGCGGCGCTCGTGGGTCGGGGTGCTCACTGCTTCTCCTCGGTGGTGTGGTTCCGCCCTGGGCGGAGACTGCGGCGGGAACGGGCGCGGGCGGCTCGAACGCCCGACCTCGGAACACCGCTGAGGGTAGCCTTGCCTAAACCCTGTTCCTCTCCCGGGGGCGGCTCGCGGGGTGCGGCCGACAGTCCCGCGCGGAGTGCGGCCCGGCCCGGCGGGCTCCGGCCGTCCGGGCACGGCGGCGGGGGCTCCGGCCGAGGGCGCGGAGCACCTCCGGGACGGGCGTCCCGCACGGAGACGTCACCTCCCCGAAACGCAGCGGGGGCGCGGCGCCCGCCGTCCCCGCGGACGCACACCCGGACACGGCCGGGGCCGCACGCCCCGCGGGGGCGGAGGACCGCCGTGCTCGACCGACGGACACCCGAAGACGGACATTCCACATCATGTCCTAGCCTGGAGACCCATCCCGGCCCCTAGCGCCGGGATCCGCCGTGTCCAGCGAGAACGAGTCCGAGGAACAACGTGAACATCAGTCCCCGCGTCACAGCGACCGTCTTCCGCGTGGTGGCGGTCTTCGAGGCCTTCACCTGGGCCGGCCTCCTCGTCGGCATGGGGTTCAAGTACCTCGGGAACGGCAGCGAACTGGGCGTGCAGATCTTCGGCCCCCTGCACGGCGGGGCGTTCATGGTCTACGTGGCCGTCGCCCTGGCCGCCGCGCTCCACCTGCGCTGGGGCGTGTGGCCGACGCTGGTGGCCCTGGCCGCGTCCGTTCCTCCCCTGGGCACCCTCCTCGCCGACTGGTGGCTGCACCGCAGCGGGCGCCTGACGGCCGGCGCGAAGGAGCGCGACAGGGCGCCCGAGCCGGTCGCCTGAGACCGCACCGACCCCGCGGGGCCCGGTGGGACCACGGGTCCCACCGGGCCCCGCGCCGTTCCCACGCCTCCCCCGACCTCGGGATCCGCGTTCCCGCCGTGTCGCGCAAAGGCGGGGCGCACACCGGTCACGGTCTTTTCGCCAATGGCTTCGGAAACGACAGGGAAATGTCGGGCGAATGACACCGGGGAAACCTGGAAACGCGTCGGTGACGTCATCGCGCACCCCTCACGAAAGCCTTTCCCCCTACACCCGGTCGGGACCTCTGACTACGGGGGCAGGTGGTTTGCATTCTGACCGGAAGCGGACAGAGAAATCTCCGGGTCACCCTTTGCGCACGGTCCGTGGTCCGTGTTCTTTTATGAACTGGCAAGTAACCACCCCCCACGAAGGGTCCCCCCATGCCACACACCCACCCGTCCGGACCGGATCGGCGCACCATCCTGCGCGGAGCGGCCGCGGCCTCGGGAGCCGCCGTCCTCGGCGGCGCGCTCACCGTGGGCGGCGCCACGAGCGCCTCCGCCCAGGCAGCCCCCTCGTTCCTGTACTGGCGGGGCGCCTGGAACGCCCGGCCGCCGTCGAGCCCGATCCAGGTCCTGGCCAACCGGCCGAGCTACATCGTGGTCCACCACACCGCGACGCCCAACAGCACCAACTACTCGCTCGACCACGCCCTGGCCCTGTCCCGGTCGATCCAGAACTACCACATGGACAGCAACGGCTGGATCGACGCCGGTCAGCAGCTGACCATCAGCCGCGGCGGGCACGTCATGGAGGGCCGCGACCGCACCCCGGAGGCCGTCGGGGCGGGCCACCACGTCGTGGGAACCCACGTCGCCAACAACAACAGCACCTGCATCGGGATCGAGAACGAGGGCACCTACATGACCACGGGGCCCACCCAGGCCCTGACCAACGCCCTCGTCGCCACCCTGTCCTGGCTGTGCGGGGCCTACGGGCTCAACCCCCAGAGCGCGATCCGCGGGCACCGGGACTTCAACGCCACCGCCTGCCCCGGGGACGTGCTGTACGCGATGCTCCCCGACCTGCGCAACGCCACCGCCTCCGTGCTCACGGCCCAGGGCGTGGACCTCGACTCGCTGCGCGAGCCCTCCGGTGAGGGGCCGACCTTCCCGCCCGTGCCGGAGGACGAGCCGCAGCGCGAGTTCTACCACGGCCCCGGCCGGGGACCCGACGACTTCACCCGCTGACCCGGCGCGAGAACGCCTCCCCGTTCGGCGTCGCTCGTGCGCGTCTGCCGGCGGTGCCCGCCGTCCCCCGGCGGGCACCGCCCCTCCCCGGGCCGTCCCCGCCCCCGTTCCCGGCCCGGGCCGCCGTTTCTCCCCGTGCCCCCGCTCAGCCGGCGCGGGACCCCGCCCGGATGCGCTCGGTGATCCGGTCGACGTCCCAGCGCTCGGCCGGGGGCAGCGGCATGCCGACCCCGTCGCGCAGGGCGCGGGCACGGTCCAGGAGTTCGGCCGCGGCCCCGTGCTCCCCCGCCAGGGAGCGCGCCCCGGCCAGCCCCTCGAGCGCGAGGGCGACGGCGCGGGGGTCGCCGCCGCGCTCGGCCTCGCCGAGCCCCTGCCGGTGCAGGTCGAGGGCCTCGGCGGCGTCACCGCGCTGCTCGGCGACGAACCCCAGCTGGGTGAGGATGAAGGCGGTCCCGATCCGCCCGTCCACGCGCCGGTTCCACGCCAGGCGGCGGCGCAGCGACCGCTCCGCCAGGTCGAGGTCGCCCCGGCGGCGGGCGGTCAGCGCGATCCCCGCGTCGGAGTGCTCCTGCGCCACGCGCAGCGCCCGGGAGTGCAGCGCGTCGGCGCGGTCCAGGTCGCCCTCCAGGAGGGCGATCCTCCCCAGGCCGGCCAGCTCGAGGGAGACCGTGCGCCACAGGCGCAGCTCCTCGGCGATCCGCAGCCCCTCGGCGTGCCGGGCGGCGGCGTCCCCGAAGTCCCCGAGCGCCTCCGCCGCCTGGGCGAGGACGTCGGAGGCGTGGAGGACGCCCCACCGGTCCCCCAGCCCGCGCAGAACGCGTTCGCCCTCCGCGGCCAGGCGCAGCGCCTCCGCCGGGGAGCCCTGCACGAACGCGGTCCGGGCGAGCCCCACCCGGCAGACGGCGGCGCACCAGGGGTCCCCCGCCTCCAGCGAGGCGGCGAGCGCCTCCTCCGTCCGGCGGGTCGCGCGGTCCAGGTCGCCGAGGCCCCAGCGGGTGAGCTCCGAGAACCAGGCCAGCCGGGCGCGCTCGGCCGGGTCACCGACCCCGGCGAGGTCCTCGTCGGCGGCGGCGCGCCTGCTCCGGTCGTCCTCGGACCCGGGTGCGGACAGGGCCGTCCGCCACACGACGGCCCGGGCCCGCGCCTCCCCGCCCCGCAGCGTCCGGTCCGGGGAGGGCGCACCCGCGACCGGGCCGGCCCCCGCGCAGAGCGCGGCGTCCAGGGCGTCGCGGGCCTCCCCGGTGCGTCCGCGCAGGTAGCGGTACCAGCACAGGGCGTTGGCCAGGCGGGCCGCGAGGTGGGCGTCGCCCTCGCCGACCGCGAACTCCAGGGCCGCGCGCAGGTTCGCGCTCTCGCGGTCCAGGCGCTCCAGCCAGTGCCCCTGCTCGGGGCCGCGCAGGAGCGCGTCGGCGCGCTCGGCCAGGTCGGCGAAGTGGGCCGCGTGGCGGGCCCGGGTCCTCCCCGCCTCCCCGGCCTCCTCCAGCCGTTCGAGCGCGTACGCGCCCACCGACTCCAGGAGGTGGTAGCGGGTGCCCCCCGGACGGTCGGCGGCCACGACCAGCGACCGGTCGACGAGGGAGCCGACCAGGTCCAGCACCCGGGCCCGGGGGACGCCTTCCCCGTCGGAGCAGACCTCCTCGGCGGTGTCCAGGTCGCATCCGTCCGCGTGCACGGCCAGGCGTGAGAGCACGGCGCGCTCGGGGGCGTCGAGGGGTTCCCAGCTCCAGTCGATCACCGCCCGCAGGGTGCGCTGCCTGGCGGGCGCGTCGCGGCGGCCCACCCCCAGGAGCGCGAAGCGGTCGTCCAGGCGGGCGGCGAGGTCGGCGGCCCGCATGTGGCGCAGCCGGGTGGCGGCCAGTTCGAGCGCGAGGGGGATACCGTCCAGGCGGCGGCACACCGTGGCGACGGCGGGCGCGGTGTCCGCGTCGAGGGCGAACCCGGCGACGGCGGCCTCCGCGCGGGCGGTGAAGAGCCGGACCGCGCCGGATCCGGCGAGGGCCCCGGGCGTGTCCGCACCGGGTCCGGGCACGTCCAGCGGGGGGACCGCGAACAGGTGCTCGCCGGTCACGTCGAGGGGCACCCTGCTGGTGGCGAGGATCCGCAGGCCGGGGGCGGAGCGCAGGAGCCGGGAGACCGCGTCCGCGACGGGGGCGACGACGTGCTCGCAGTTGTCGAGGACCAGGAGGGGGCCTCCGCCGCGCAGGAGTTCGGCGACCCTGTCCAGGAGCCCGGGGCCGGCCCCGTCGTCACGCACCCCGAGGACGGCGGCCAGCGCGGGGACGGGGTCGCCGTCCGGGGCGAGTCCGGCGAGTTCCACGAACCGCACGGTGTCCGCGGGGTCCTGCGCCGCCACCGCCAGGGCCAGCCGCGTCTTGCCGACGCCGCCGGGGCCCGTGAGGGTGACCAGGCGCCGGTCCGCGACGAGGGGGCGCAGCGCCCGGAGCTGGACGTCGCGTCCGACCAGATCCCCCACGGGCGCCGGCGGGCACCCCGTGCCCGGGGGCCCGGGGCGCCGCGGCCCGGGGTCCGGCGCCGGGGACGGCTCCGGGGCGTCCGCCGGGCCGCGCGGCGGGTCGAGGGAGGGGTCCTGGGCCAGGACCGCGCGGTGCAGGGCCGCCAGCTCGGGTCCGGGGTCGATCCCCAGCTCGTCGGCCAGCCGGGCGCGGAGCCGCTCGTGGGCGGCGAGCGCCTCGCCCTGGCGGCCCGCGCCGTAGAGGGCCCGGATGTGGGCCGCGTGCAGGCGTTCGCGGTAGGGGTGGCGGGCGGCCTCCTCGGCCAGCTCGGCGACGAGCGCGGGGTGCTCGCCCAGTTCGAGGCGGGCCAGGGCCCGCTCCTCCACGGCGGTCACCCGCAGCTCTTCCCACCGGGCGGCGGCGGACAGGGCGGGGTCGGCGTCCGAGAACTCGGACAGGACCGGGCCGCGCCACAGGCCGAGGGCCCGGGTGAGCAGGTCGGCCCTGCCGCGCGGGTCGGCGGCCGTGCCCGCCCGGCGGACCAGGTCCTCGAACCGGGCGGCGTCGAGGTCGTCCGCCTCCAGCAGGTAGCCGGGGGCGCGGTGGCGGACCAGGGCGCGGGCCCCGGGCTCGGCGCGCTCCAGGTCGCCGCGCAGCTGGGAGACCCGGGCCTGGAGGACGGCGGAGGGTCTGGCCGGCGGGCGGTCGCCCCACAGGTCCCGGACGAGGCGGTCGGCGGGGACCGGCCGTCCGCGGGCGAGCAGCAGGGACGCAAGCAGGGCGCGGACCTTGGCGTCGCCGATCCTGACGGGCCCGCCGTCGTCGGTCCACACGGCCAGCGGCCCCAGCACCCCGAATCGCATGTGCCAACCGTAGTGTTCCCGTGGGGGACCCGTGGCGGCCGCGGCCATCGTGGTGGTCACACGGGGAGGCCGCCGGGCCTCCCCACGGGAGACACCTGGCGGGAAAGATGAGCGAGTACAGCGGCAAGCGCGCAGTGGTGATCGGCGGGACGCACGGGATGGGCCTGGGCGTGGTCGAGGACCTCGTCGCCGGAGGGGCCCGGGTCCTGCTGACCGGGCGCAACGAGAAGAACCTGGAGGAGGCGCGCGGCCGGCTGGGGCCGGACGTGCACGTGGTGCGCGCCGACGCCGCCGACCGGGCCGACACCGAGGCGCTGGCCGAGATCGTGGGCTCCGCCCTGGGCGGGATCGACTTCCTCCACGTCAACGTGGGCACGTCGGAGTTCAGCCCGTTCACGGAGGTCACCGAGGAGTCCTACGACCGGATGTTCGCGGTCAACACGAAGGGGGCCTTCTTCACGGTGCAGCGGCTGCTGCCGCTGGTCGCCGACGGCGGGTCCATCGTGTTCACCACGTCGGTCACCAACGTGACCGGGGCACCGGGGATGAGCGTGTACACCGGCACGAAGGCGGCCGTGCTGGGGTTCTCGCGGGTGCTCGCCTCGGAGCTGCTGCCGCGCGGGATCCGGGTGAACTCGGTGGCGCCGGGCTTCGTGGACACCCCCTCCATGGGGGTCTCGGGCCTCACGGAGGAGACCAGGGCCGAGTTCATGAGGGTCGGCGACGAGGCCACCCCCATGGGACGGCACGGCACCGTGGCCGAGGTCGCGCGGGCCGTCCTGTTCCTGGGGTTCGGGGCCACCTTCACCTCCGGCGCGGAGATCCCCGTGGACGGCGGCCTCGGCCTGGGCCTGAGCACGTCCCTCTAGCGTCGCGCCCGGGAGCGCGGCCGGGAGCGCGGCCGGTGTGACGCGGCGGCCCGGCCGCCGCGACCGCCCGCCCGGCGGGCCGGGTCCCCGCGCGCGGTCGGCCCGGCCCCCGGCGCTCGTTAGGCTGGCGCCGTGGAGCTTCGACAGTTGAGACACTTCGCCGCGGTGTGCGAGGAACAGCACTTCACCCGCGCCGCCGAGTACCTCGGCATCACCCAGTCCGGCCTGTCCGCGTCGATCCGGGCGCTGGAGAGGGACCTCGACGCCCAGCTCCTCCTGCGCACCACCCGGCGCGTGAGCCCCACTCCGACCGGCCGCCTGCTGTGGGCCGAGGCCCAGCGCATCCTCTCCGCCGCGGACGGGCTCAGGGACCTGGTGGCCGACGGCGACGGCGTGCGCGGCACCCTGGCCCTGGGCACCGAGCAGTGCATGGGGGTCGTGGAGGCCGCGCCCCTCCTGCACTCCTACCGCTCGCTGCACCCGCAGGTGGCGATCAACCTCCAGCAGGCCGCCACGGGCCAGCTGATGGACCAGGTGCGGGCCGGACTGCTGGACGCGGCCCTGGTGGCGGGCCCCCTCGAGGGCGAGGGGGGCACGGACCTGCTGCGCATCTCGGAGGAGCCGCTGATGCTCCTGGCCGGTCCCGACCACGCGATCGACGCGGGGGACGTGCTGGCCCAGCTGGAGCGGGAGGACTACGTGGACCTGCACCCGGGGTGGGGCGCGCGGGACTGCGCGGACCTCGCGTTCGCCGAGTTCGGCATCACCCGCAGGGTGGCCCTCCAGGTCAACGACGTGTACACCCTCCTGGACCTGGTGCGCCGCCGGATGGGGGTGGCGGTCGTGCCGCGGCCGGTCGTGGACAAGCCGCAGGCGGCCGGGCTGCGGAGCGCTCCCCTGCCCGGCGGCACGCGGTGGCGGGTCGGGCTGGCCACGCCGCGCGGCTCCCACCCCTCGGGCGCGACCCGCGCGTTCCTCGACCTGCTGCGCGAGGAGCACCCGATTGATGACTCCCACGCGTGAATCCCACTCTTCTCACATGTTGGACATGTGTGAGCCCGGTGCGGCATGGTGGCGGGAGCGGAGCCCGCCGGCTCCGGCCAACAGCCACGTCTTGGGAGCCCAGATGTCTCAGCGGGTACAGGGTGTGATCTCCCGTGCCAAGGGAGCACCCGTCGAACTGACCACGATCGTCGTCCCCGATCCGGGCCCCGGGGAGGCAGTGGTCCGGGTCCAGGCGTGCGGGGTGTGCCACACCGACCTGCACTACCGCGAGGGCGGCATCAACGACGAGTACCCGTTCCTGCTCGGCCACGAGGCCGCGGGCGTGGTGGAGTCCGTCGGCGAGGGCGTCGTCAACGTCCGGCCCGGCGACTACGTCGTCCTGAACTGGCGCGCGGTGTGCGGTGAGTGCCGCGCCTGTCGGCGCGGCCGCCCCCAGTACTGCTTCGACACCCACAACGCCACCCAGAGGATGACCCTGGAGGACGGCACCGAGCTCTCCCCCGCCCTGGGCATCGGCGCCTTCGCCGAGAAGACCCTCGTCGCCGCGGGCCAGTGCACCAAGGTCGACCCGGAGGCCTCACCGGCCGCCGCCGGGCTGCTCGGCTGCGGGGTCATGGCCGGGATCGGCGCCGCCGTCAACACCGGCGGGGTGACCCGCGGCGACTCCGTCGCGGTCATCGGCTGCGGCGGCGTGGGCTGCGCGGCCGTCGCCGGGGCCCGCCTCGCGGGGGCGAACCGGATCATCGCCGTGGACCTGGAGGACCGCAAGCTCGAGCAGGCGCGCGGTTTCGGCGCCACCCACACGGTCAACGCCTCCGCCGCCGACCCCGTCGAGGCGATCCGCGAGCTGACCGGCGGTTTCGGCGCGGACGTGGTCATCGACGCGGTCGGGCTGCCCTCCACCTACGAGCAGGCGTTCTACGCCCGCGACCTGGCGGGCACCGTGGTCCTGGTGGGCGTGCCCACGCCGGAGATGCGCCTGGAGCTGCCGCTGCTGGACGTGTTCGGGCGCGGGGGCGCGCTGAAGTCGTCCTGGTACGGCGACTGCCTCCCCTCGCGGGACTTCCCCATGCTCGTCGACCTCCACCTCCAGGGCCGCCTGGACCTGGGCGCCTTCGTCAGCGAGGAGATCGGCCTGGGCGACATCGAGGAGGCCTTCGTCCGCATGGAGCGCGGCGATGTCCTGCGTTCGGTGGTGCGGCTGTGAGCGGCGCGCGCGTGGAACTCCTGACCACCTCCGGTGTGTTCGCCCTGGACGGCGGCGAGTGGGAGGTCGACAACAACGTCTGGCTGGTCGGTGACGACGAGGAGGTCGTGGTCGTCGACGCGGCCCACGACGCCGACGCGATCCTGGCTGCGGTCGGCGGGCGCAGGGTCGTGGCCGTGGTGTGCACGCACGCGCACAACGACCACGTCAACGCCGCCCCGGCGGTGGCCGACGCCGTCGGCGCCCCGATCCTGCTGCACCCCGACGACCGGGTGCTGTGGGACACGACCCACCCGGGCCGCGCCCCCGACGGGGAACTGGCCGACGGGCAGACGGTCGCGGTGGCCGGGACCGGGCTGCACGTGCTGCACACCCCGGGCCACGCCCCGGGGGCGGTGTGCCTGTACGCGCCGGAGCTGGGAACGCTCTTCAGCGGGGACACCCTGTTCCGGGGCGGGCCGGGGGCGACGGGACGGTCCTACTCGGACTTCCCGACGATCGTGGGGTCCATCCGCGACCGGCTGCTGACGCTGCCCCCGGACACGGTGGTGCGCACCGGGCACGGTGACTCGACGACGGTCGGCGAAGAGGCGCCCCACCTCCAGGAGTGGATCGACCGGGGCCACTGACGGTGCGGAGGGGTTCGCGGCCCCGCCCCTGCGGCGGGGCCGTTCCCCTCACCGGTCGAGGACCATCTCCCCGACCACCTGTCCGCCCATCACCCGGCCGGTGGGCCGGAACCCCGCACCCAGGTAGAAGCCCTCGGGTCCGCCCCCGCCCGGCACCCACATCACCGTGAGCCTCCGGTTCCCCCGCACGCGCGCCTCGGCGGCGACGGCCGCGACCGCGAACCGCCCGTACCCCCTCCCCTGCGCGTCCCCGGCGATGTTGAGCCGCCAGATGCCGCAGCGGAAGTCCGGCTCCTCCTCGCCGGGGGCGAAGTTGGCCATGACGAAGCCGACGGCCTCGTCCCCGTCCACGACGAGGCGGGGCCAGGCCGTGGCGCGGGAGGCATAGGCCTCGGCCAGGGAGCGCTCCACGGGGGCCACGAAGGCGTTCTGGTCCTCGCGGACCTTCACCCCGAGGGCGGCGTCGAGGTTCGCGGGGGTGATCTCCGCGAGGCGGAGCGAGGGGGCAGGAGTGGTCATGGCAGGCACCCTAGGGGGCGGCTGCGCCCGGACACCACGGATTTTCCGGGCGGGCACCTCCCGCCCGCCGCCCGGACCGCGGGGCCCGGCGGCCGGGCTCCCTCCCGGGCTCCCGGGACAGCCAGGGTCGTTGGGCCGTCAGTCCACCTCGACCACCAGCGGGCCCTCCGTCGACAACGTGTCCGTCACCTCGACCTCGGTGATCTCGGTTCCCTCCGGCACGTCCACCGCAGCGGTCCCGGAGACCTCGTTGCCCGGGTTGATCTGCTCCAGGAACAGGGAATCGGCTGTCAGGGACCCGCTCGACGAGTGGGTGTTGCCCTCGGAGTCGACGAGGCTGATCGCCGAGCTGTCGAAGGTCGTGGCCTCGGTCCCTGTGTTCTCCACGGTGAGGTCCACGATCGCGTACTCGCCCTGCGCCGTCTCCTGGGAGAACTCGTCCCCGTAGGTGGCGGCCGTCTCGATACCATTCACGGTCACCTCCCACTGGCCGACCGTGCCGGGCTCGCCCATGCCGACGGACTCGGCCTCGCCCGCGTCGTCGGCCGGCTCACCGCCGGATCCTCCGGCGAACAGCGACACCGTGCAGGCGACGCCCAGAATGATCACCAGCAGCGCGGCACCGCCGCAGCCGAGCAGGACCCAGGGCCAGGCCTTCCTCTTCTGCGGGGGCGGTGGCTGTCCGGGAGGCGGCTGCTGAGGGTACTGAGGTCCACCCGGCGGTTGTTCGTACATGGCGCACTGCTCCCCCGCGGGAAGGTCCGGCCCGGACAGGCAGAATTCCCTCCCTCCTTCAAGGGTCACTCATCCGCCCGGAGAAAGAGGGCTCATTACGCCAAAGGCTTTCCGTGCTGAGACCGACGCCTTGACAATTTCCGGGCAAGACCGGGGTCCCCGGACGACCGCGCCGCCCCGGAGTCCTCCTCCGGGACGGCGCCGGTGCGGGCGGGCTCAGTCCTCCTGGGCGAGCGAGCTCCAGTAGAGGGCCTGGGCGACCTGCCCGAAGAGGCCCTTGGGGTGGTTTCGGAACAGCGGCTCGGTGCCGAACAGCACCACGGACGCGCCCCGCTCCGCGACACCGCTGACCACGGAGGCCCGTCCGGCGGCGGCGTCCTGGCCGCCCTCCCCGTTCGCGTCGGCACGCCAGTGCCCGGCCACGAGCGGCCCCTCGGCGGCGTAGGACTGCTCGACGGACACGTCCTCGCCCAGGTCGGTGAACCACCCGGGCGAGTACACGAACGAGTGCCCGCCCGTCCCGGCCAGCACCCCGTCCCCTGCGGTCACGGCCACCACGCCGTTGGCGTCCGGGCGTCCCGCATGCCTGACCACGTCCAGCAGACCGGCCTGGTCGTTGAAGCGGGCGCCCGTCGGGCCCCTTCCCACCACGCCGCCGTGTTCCAGGAACGCGTCCAGGTCCGCGCGGGCCTCCGCGTCGAGGTCGGCGTGGACCAGCCCGCTCGACACGTAGAGCACGTCCACCCCGGTCCAGTCGAACCCGTCGTTGAGCACGCGCGTGGACACCGGTTCGACGTCGAACCCCATCCGGTCGAGGGTGAACAGCTCGTCGGCGGCGCCCGCCACGGCGACGGTCGGCGCCGACAGCGCCTCGCCCCCGCCGTCCTCCGCCCCGGCGAAGACCGCCCCGTGGCGGTCGGAGACACGCTCGACGGCGCCGGCGGCCGACGCGGGGACGAGCACACTGCCCCGCCCGCTCCACGCCACCTCGACGCCGTCGGCGAGCAGGGCGTTGAGGGCCGCGGCCTGGGCCCCGTCGTCCAGTGCCAGCTCCCAGCCGTGCCCGCCCGCCTCGTCCACCCGCCCGGAGGGGGCGGCCGCCGCCACGGGCGCGGTGTCGGCCCCGACCTCGGTGTGGAGGGCGTCGACCCGCGCCCCCCACAGCAGCCCGTGGCTCCATCCGGAGATGTCGTACATCGCGCCGATGTCCTCGCTGATGTCCCGCCCGTCCTCCAGGAGGACGTTGGCCATGCCGCGCTTGGGCTGGTGCATGTCCACCACGTACGTCCCGGCGTCGTAGGAGGTCCCGCCCGCCTCGAAGCCCTCGTTCGCGCGTTCGACGACCACGTCGTTGGCGACGAGCAGGTCCACGAGGCGGGCGGCGGCCGGACCCTCCGCGGGGATCGCGTAGGCGCGCGGGAACTCGGTGGTCCACACGTCCTCCGGGTCGAACCCGGGCACCCACCCCTGCGGGGGCACGACCTGCTCCTCACCGGCCGCGCCCCGGCGGAACACCTCGATCTGGTCGCCGACGAGCTCGTCGCGGTTCTCCCCGACGTAGGCCAGCGTCGCCCCGATGGTGGCGGCGGAGACGTCGGTGTTGATCGCCGAGCGGCGCCGCAGCTCCTCCTCGTCCAGGTCGTCGTAGGCGGCGTTGTTGACGCGCATCGGGAACTCGACCGTGGCGGAGGAGACCGCTCCCTGGTAGGGCGCGTACATGGGGGTGAAGATCGGCGGCCAGTCGTCCCAGCCGTCCTCCCAGTCGCGGAAGGGGATCTGCGGGGGCTCCACCCCGTCGTCCTCGGGCGTGTACCCGAGGTCGAGGACGGCCTCCTCCATGTTCTCCGCGTTCGCGTACGTGTGCTCGATGTAGAGGTCGTACTCGTAGTTCTGGCCGTGCGGGGGCGTCCCCGGCTCGATGAGGGTGCCGTTGACGTACCCGTGCTGGTCGAGCAGGACCAGGGGCTGGGTGTCGATCACGACCTGGCGCACCGCCGCCGTCTCGGGCTGGGAGACGGTGACGAAGTCGCGGTTGAGGTCGAAGCCGCGGCTGTTGGCGCGCTGTCCCGCCACGCGGCCGTCCGGGTTGGCGGTCAGCACGAAGTACAGCCGTGTGCTCTCCAGCAGCTCCTCCGTCGCCTCGTCCGTGCCGGTGGCGAGCTCCTCGATGACCCGCAGCGACGCGTCCGTGCCCTCCCACTCGTTGCCGTGGATGTTGGCGTTGACGAGCACGGGGGCCTTGTAGCGGTCGGGCAGGGTCCTGTCCCGGGCGGCCCGCGCGGGGTCCTGCGAGATCAGCTCGCGCATCCGTCTCTGGTGGTCGGACTCGGCCCGGTTCTCGGGTTCGGTGACGGTGACCAGGTACATGTCGCGGCCCTGTACAGAGGTGCCGACGACCTCCGCGCTCACCCGGTCGGAGGCTTCCTGGAGTTCGTTGAGGGCGGGCGCGATGCCGTGGTAGGGCATGAGGCCGAGCCTGACCGAGTGGTCGTCGGGGTCCTCCGGCGGCTCCGGGAGTGCGGTCCGCCTGGGGTAGGGGGCGTCCGGGTCCACCCCGGCGGCGGCCGGCGGAGCGGCGAACGCGTGCGGGGCGGCGCCGGCCAGGGCCTCCGCCCCGGCGGCCCGGTCGTTGCGCTCGGAGCCGTTGGCGGCCTCCCCGCGCGGGACGGGGTCGGCGGAGGCCGCGCCGGGGGTGGCGAGCAGGCCCGCCGCGACGACGGCGGCCAGTGTGCCGGAGAGGGCGGACAGTGGGCGGGGGCGGGGGCGCGGCTGAGGGGGCTGGTGCACGGGGCTCCTCCTGGGGGTCCCCACCGTTCCTACCGACACGGCCGGTACCGGACAAGACCGTCATAAGTGAAATTCCTGTTTCGCGCGGCGGCGCGCGTGCTCCCCGACCCTCCCGACCGAGGGCACGGCCCCGGCGGCGGCACACGGGCGCGCAAACCCGACCGGGCGCCGGGAGCAGGCGTCCGGGCTCACGCGGGCACACGTCCGGCCCTGCGGGTTCGCCGTCGAGGAGCCCGGCCCACGCGCCCCGGGCTCCCTTGCCCGGCGCCGCCGCCACCCTGGTCCGCCTGCCCCCGCCTACTCGACGATGCCGGAGAAGAACACGGCCTCGTGCGCGAGCTCCGCGTCGCCGGGTCTGGAGAGGCCCAGTAGGAGCTGGAGTTCGTACTCCTCGGCGGGCATCTCGCAGGCGGGCTCCAGGACGCCGGCGGCGCCTGGCTGGATCGTGCCTGGCCGCTCGTGTGCGTCCCCGTCGAACGCCTCGTCGTCGCCTTCGACGCCGCCGGTGCAGAACCAGTCGATGCGGTCGATCTGCACCGGGACGTCACTGTCGTTGGTGAGGGCGACGGTGAACGTGACCCTGTCCCGACCGCCGCTGTCTCCGAGGGCGTCCTCGTCAGGTTGCTCGACGTCGGACAGCCCCACGGACAGGCCGTCGTCCCAGGTGTGGGTGTCCCCGATCTCGAGGAGGACCGGCATCGCCTCCCCCGGGGCGGGCAGGTCGGGCTCCACCTCCTCCATGGACTCGAAGGAGTACTCCACCGGGGCATCCTCGGCGCAGGCGCTGAGGCCGGGGGCGAGCAGGACGGCGGCCGCGGAAGCGGCGAGGGCGGTGGGGCGCACCGGGGCTCCTGGGAGGCGTCGGCTCACGACACGACGATCGGGATCGGGAGCGCGACCGTAGCAACCCCTGGAGACATCGGTGTGCAGAACGGTGGGAATCGGGCCAGAGGTCCCTGGACCGGGGCCGCGCACGACGGGATCCGCGAGCACGCCCCCCGGCGTGGGTGGAGTTCCCCTTGCGGCACCACAGGCCGTGCCCCGCACCGCCGCCGACGGCGGTCCCGACCCGTGGAAGGGCCCGCGCCGGGACCGGCGAGAGGGCTCCGGCCGCGCGCTGCCCCGGAGGCCGCCGCCGGGTCGGCCGCCACGCCCCTGATCACGGCTCGCCGGCCCGCGCCGCGGCCCGCATGGCCGCCGTCACAGCCCTCCGCAACCCCGTCCCACACAGGGGTTCTCGCGACGTAACGCGGATCACGCGGATCGCCGGGTAAAGCCGGGATTGCCGAGCGCAGGTCGTGTGTTGGTGCCGGGAGTATCCCCACGTGGGACTTTCTTGACGGTGCCCCGCCCGAAGGCGGTTCACGGCGCCCGAGCACCTTCCCGGTTCTCCTTGTCCTTGACCTTTCCTGTGCTGGAGCCCCTGTGACCCTTCTTTCCGTGCGCCCGAAGCACCGCGCCCCGGAGACCGCCGCGACCGACGAGGCGACCCCGGTCGTCCGCGCCGACGCGACCGACGTCCGGGACGCCGCCCCTCGCGGCGGGGACCGGAGCACGCGCCGCCGCACGCTGCTGCTCGTGCTCGTCCTGGGCGTGCTGTCCGCCCTCGGCCCGCTGGCCACCGACCTGTACCTGCCCGCCCTGCCCCAGATCTCCGCCGACCTCGGCGCCAGCGAGTCGAGCGTCAAGCTCACCCTGACGTCGGTGATGGCCGGTCTCGCCCTGGGACAGCTGGTCATCGGACCGCTCAGCGACCGGTGGGGGCGCCGCCTTCCGCTCCTCGCGGGGATCGGCGTGTTCACCGCCACGACGCTCGCCATCGCGATGGTGTCGAGCGTGGAGGCGTTCAGCGCGCTGCGCTTCCTCCAGGGGCTGTCCGCCGCCGCCGGACTGGTGGTCTCGCGAGCGATCGTGCGCGACGTGTTCGACGGCGACGCCGCCGCCACCTTCTTCTCACGGCTCGTGCTGCTCGCCGGGCTGGCGCCGATGCTCGGCCCGGTCCTGGGCGGCCAGCTCCTCTTCTTCGGCCCCTGGCAGCTGCTCTTCGCCGTGCTGGGCGCCGCGGGCCTGCTGACCTTCGGCCTGGTCCTGTTCGGCCTGCCCGAGAGCCTGCCGCGCGAGGAGCGCCAGCGGGTCAGCCCGCGCGCGCAGATGCGCGTGTTCGGCAGCCTGCTGCGCGACATCCGCTTCACGGGGCCCACGCTCACGCTCGCGCTGAGCTTCGGCATGAGCTTCACCTACATCTCGACGTTCTCGTTCGTGTCGCAGTCGCGGTTCGGTGCGAACGCCCAGGAGTTCAGCCTGGTGTTCGCGGTGACCACCCTCGGGATGATCCTCGGCAACCAGCTCAACGCGTTCCTCATCCCCCGGGTGGAGATCCACCGCCGGCTGATCCTCGGCCTGGTCGGGTCGATCCTGTCGGTGGCGGGCCTGGCGCTGCTGGACACCGCGGGCCTCGCCGACCTGGTGACGGTGACCGCCGCCCTGTTCGTGATGATGGTGTTCACCGGCCTGGTGTCGCCGAACGCGACCGCGCTGGCCCTGAACGGGCAGCCGCCCCAGGTCGCCGGAAGCGGCTCGGCCCTGCTGGGCTCGCTCCAGTTCGCGATCGGGTCCGGCCTGGCCGCCACCGCCGGACTGTTCGGCCCGGTGACGCTGTCCAGCATGACGGTGGTCATGTTCGCCACCGCCGTCGGCGCGGCCGTGGTCTTCGCCGGGTTCGCGCTGCGCGTCCGGCGCACCGCGCCCGCGGCGGCGTGAGTGTCGGCACCGCCCATTACCCTGGTCTGTTCACGCCAGAGAGCCCAGAGGAGTGTGTCGTGTTCGCTTTTCCGGATCCCAAGGCCGAGTCCCTGACGAGCGGACCCCCCGGCGTGTGGTCGGAGGTTCTCCCCCACCTGGTGGAGACGGCCGGGACGTACTGGCTGACCGTGTCCCGCGCGGAGGGCCCTCCGCACACGCGGCCGCTGCTGGCGGTGTGGGTGGACGGCCAGCCCTGCTTCGCCTCGGGGCAGTCCTCGGCCAAGTCCCGCCTGATGGCGTCCTCGCCCGACGTGAGCCTGGCGTTCGGCACGGGCCGGATGGACGTGGTGGTGGAGGGGACCGTCGAGGCGGTGCTGGACGCCGAGCGCCTGGACAGGGTCGCCGCGGCGTACGCCGAGCGCTACGGGTGGGCCCCGGCCCCCGGGGACGGCGAGCTGACCGGCCCCGAGGGGGCTCCGACCGCGGGTCCGCCGCCCTACCGGGTCTTCACCGTCACGCCGTCGACGGTGTTCGCGTTCCCCGCCGACGAACTGCCGCACGGTCCCACCCGGTGGCGCTTCGACGTGTGGCCCTGAGCCGGTCGCCGGGCGGCGCGGCGCCGCCCGGCGGGCGAAGCAGGTGAGACGCCCCTCCTCGCGGGTAGGTCCCTGGCGAAGCAACGCCGCCTCGTCAGCTCACCCCCCTTGGAGGCAGAGAGTGCGCGTGAAGATCGTTCTTTCGACGCTGGTCGTCCTGTGGCTTCTCATCGGCCTGATCGCCGCGTTCCAGCGCGGCCTGTTCGGCGCGGACGAGGCCTCGTGCTCGAACCTCGGGCACACCGTGGGCACGGTCTTCGTCGGCCCCCTGAACTACGTGGGGGTCAACCCGACCATCGAATGCCCGGAGCTTCCCGAACCCTCCGAATGACCCCTGGTCCGCTGCGCCCCGCCCGCCACCGGCGAGCGGGGCGCAGCTGTGCGCGGACGCCCCGTGTCCCGGCGCGCGGAGCGCACGACCGGCGCCGCGACGCCGCGGGCGCGGCCGGGGTCGCGCGGGAGGGGCGCGGGGGTCTTGCCGTCCGGTCGGCGGGGTCGCACAATCCCTTCCATGCGGACCTCCGAACGGTCGGACACCGACCGGCTCCTGGCCAGGCTGGACCGGTTCGACCTGACGCCCGGGGCGGTGCGGCTGCGCTCGCGCGCGCGGGAACTCCTCCGCGCGGGGCCGGGGGACACGGTCGTGGACGTGGGCTGCGGGACGGGACGCGCGGCGGCGGAGATCGCCGCCGAGGGGCCGCGCGTGGTCGGTGTGGACCTCGACCCGCGCATGCTCGGCGCCGCCCGCGGGCGCCACCCCGGACCGGGGTTCCTGCGCGGCGACGCCTACGCGCTCCCCCTGCCCGACGGCCGCGTCCAGGGGTACAGGGCGGAGAAGGTCTACCACTCCCTCGGTGATCCCGCGCGCGCCCTGGCCGAGGCCCGGAGGGTCCTGGCCCCCGGGGGCCGCGTCGTGCTGCTCGGCCAGGACTGGGAGGCGTACGCCGTGGACTCGGCCGACCCGGTGCTGACGCGCGCGATCGTCTCCTCGTACGCCGACGGCATGCCCGACCCCCGCGCGCCCCGGCGCCAGCGCGCCCTGCTGCTGGAGGCGGGCTTCGGGGACGTGGAGGTGGAGGGCAGCGTGCTCCTGTTCACCGACGCCGGTGTCCTGCCCATGCTCACCGGCCTGGCCTCGGCGGCCGTGGCGGCGGGAGCGGTCCCCGCGGATCAGGCGGCCGCGTGGGCGGACGAGCAGCGCGAGCGCGCCGGGACGGGGCGGCTGTTCGTCGCCATCCCGTTCTTCCTGGTCTGCGCCCGCCGCTAGGTGTACCGGAGGTTGGTGACACCCGCCCCGGCCGACACAGGCGACGAGGGCCTCGGTACCGGTGTGGATCGCGCCATCCACCCCGACCATCGGAAGGCCCTCGACGCCCCACACCGCCAACGCCCGGCACCGGCCCGCCGCGTGGTCGACGACGGCCGTCCGGGCGCCACCGGGCCGAACGTCGCACACCGTCCCCTGTGGGGCCGCCCGGACGGCCGTCCGTCCGGAGGCCCGCGAGGACGCTCCCCGGCGGAGCGGGAGCCCGGACCGGCCGCACCCGGTGGGCGCGGAGCTCGGGGCGGGGCCCGGGGCCCCGGGGCCCGACGGCGCAGGGGGAGCCGGGGCGGTCAGCCGCGCCGCGGCTTCCGGACCACCGCGCGCACCCCTCGGGGCTGGAGCGCCAGGGCCGGGCGCGGCCGCACCGCCTCCGGCGCGACGGGTTCCAGGCGCACGCGGGCGCACAGCTCCCCGGCGATCACCTCCACCTCGCGCAGGGCCATCGACGCCCCGATGCAGCCGCGCGGCCCCGCCCCGAAGGGGAAGTAGGCGTAGCGGTGGGAGGGCCCGCCCGCGAGCCAGCGCTCGGGTCGGAACTCGCCGGCCCGGGGGAACCACCGTTCGTCCCTGTGGGTCACCCACGGGCTGAGCCCGAGGACGGTCCCGGCGGGAAGGGTGTGGCCGCCCGCCTCGAACGGCCGCACGGTCTCCCGGCTGATGACCCACGCCGGCGGGTAGAGGCGCACGGCCTCCTTGGCGGCGGCCCGGGCGAACCCCTCCTCGCCCATCCGGGCGTTCGCCTCCGGGTGCGCCCCCAGGAGGTGGAGGAGCCAGGTCAGCGCGTCCGCGGTGGTCTCGTAGCCCGACATCAGCAGGGTGGCCAGCTCGTCGCGGACCTCCTCGAAGGGCGGGTCGTCGGCGAGGAGGGCGTCCAGGGCCGTCCCGGCGCCGTCGTCGCGGTGTTCGCGGATCATCACCGCGAGCGCGTCGTCCAGGTCGCGCAGGGACCTCCGCAGGTCGCGGTTGACGCGGGTCGGCAGCCAGGCGGGCAGGCGCGGGGACGACGTGAGCCGCATGATGGCGGCCACGGCGGCGGCCAGGGCCTCGCCGTGCTCCCCGGGTTCGCGGCCCGCGATGTGGGTGGCGCCCACCAGCATGGCCAGCCGGGACATCTCGTGGTGCACGTCGACGGTCTGCCCGTCCGTCCACGATCCGACCGTGCGGGCGACGCCCTCCCGCGCGGCCTCCTCCAGGTGTGCGAGGCGTTCGCTGCGGAAGGCGGGACGGAGCCGGGCGCGCTTGCGCTCCCAGTCCGCCCCCTCGCTGTTCATCATGGCGCGGGGGAAGCCGGTGGGCCCCCGCCGGGTGCCTTCGCTGATCTTGACGACGTTCTCGCCCCGGTCGACCAGGACGCGGCCGATGTCCTCGGGGTGGGCCAGGAGCACGTTGGAGGAGGTGAGGGAGACGACGTCGCCGAACTCGCGCACCGCCCCGGTGAGGAAGCCGAGCGGGTCCAGGGCGTAGTCGGCGGCGTTGGCCGTGCCGCGCCCTCCCCCGGGTCCCGGAGGGGCTGTGTGGGTGACCGTCATCGGGACCGTCCTGGGAAGGCGGCGGGCCCGTGCCCCGGAGGATCGGCACGGGCCCTGGGAGCGGCGGGGGTCGGGACGCCGGGGCCGTGTCCGCCGGACCGCGGTCCGAGGTCGGTGCCCGCGGCGTCCCGGAGGCTCCGGGACCCGCTCTTGGGGGGGGTCCGCGGGTGTGTCGGGGGCCGGGCGGACCGGGGCGCGGGTCCGGGGAGGCGGCGGCCTAGTAGTAGATGTAGGGACGGGTCAGGCGCTCGCTGTCGACGATGCCCAGCCTGGCGGCGATGCGGTAGGCGACTTTCCTCATCGGTTCGTTCCCTCCTGCGGGGTTTCCCGGTGGCTCCGGGCGACCAGCTGAACACTACGCGGGCCCCCGGCGGCCGAGGCAGTGGCGGAGAGGTGAGCGATCACAGGTGCGGAGGTAAGCCGGGGGTGGCGGCGCGGACAGGCCCGCCTCGGGGCCGTACGACGCCCCCGCCGGTGCGTCGGCGGGGACCGGGTGCGCGGGCGGGCCGGTGCGGGGCCGCGCGTCCGCCCGCCCGTGGTACCCGGTACGTTGCGGCCCCCGGTTTGACGCGGGTGGCGGTGGCTGCCGTAGCGTACGACCGTACGCGGACCGCTCCTCACCGCGGGGCGGGGCGCGTCCCCGTCACGAGGGTGTCGGAGGGGCCCCGTGTTCGCGGGGGAATCCCACGAGCCGTGCCCATGGGAGCGTTCCCATGGCTGTCCGTGACAGCCTCCCGCCACGCCGACCCGCACCCGCGACCAGACCGCGCCCAGCCGACGCCGCAGGAGAGAACCCCGTTGAACGCACCCCTTCCCTACCTCGACCCCGCGCTGGGCCACGCCGAGCGGGTCGCCGACCTCCTGGGGCGCATGACGCTGCCCGAGAAGGTCGGCCAGATGCTGCAGCTCGACGCCAAGGACGGGGTCCGCCCGCTCATCGAGGACATGCACGCGGGCTCGATCCTGCACACCTCCCCCGAGCGGGTCCTGGAGGCGGCGGCCCTGACCGGGCGGACGCGGCTGCGCATCCCCCTCCTCGTCGCCGAGGACTGCATCCACGGGCACTCCTTCTGGGAGGGGGCCACGATCTTCCCGACCCAGCTCGGCATGGCGGCGACCTGGGACGCCGGGCTCGTCGAGAGGGTCGCCCGCACCACGGCCGTCGAGGTCGCCGCGACCGGTGTCCACTGGACGTTCTCCCCGGTGCTGTGCATCGCCCGCGACCTGCGCTGGGGACGCGTCGGCGAGACCTTCGGCGAGGACCCCTTCCTCCTCGGCGAGATGGCCTCGGCGATGGTCAGGGGCTACCAGGGCGAGGGGCTGGACGACCCGACGGCGATCCTGGCGTGCGCCAAGCACTTCGCCGGCTACTCCGAGACGCAGGGCGGACGCGACGCCAGCGAGGCGGACATCTCGCGGCGCAAGCTGCGCTCGTGGTTCCTGCCCCCGTTCGAGAGGGTCGCCCGCGAGGGCTGCCGCACCTTCATGCTCGGCTACCAGTCCATGGACGGCGTGCCGATCACGGTCAACGACTGGCTGCTCGACGAGGTCCTGCGCGGCGAGTGGGGGTACACCGGCACGCTCGTGACCGACTGGGACAACGTGGGCCGCATGGTGTGGGAGCAGCGCGTGTACGCCGACCACGCCCAGGCCGCGGCGGCCGCGGTCCGCGCGGGCAACGACATGGTGATGACCACGCCGCAGTTCTTCGAGGGCGCCCAGGAGGCGGTCGCGCGGGGCATGCTGGCCGAGGCGGAGATCGACGCCGCCGTCGGCCGCATCCTCACGCTCAAGTTCGAGCTCGGGCTGTTCGAGGACCCGCGCCACCCCAGTCCGGAGCGCCAGGCCGCGGTCATCGGCGCACGGGAGCACACCGACCTGAACCTGGAGGTCGCCCGCCGCTCCCTGGTCCTGCTGGCCAACGACGGCACCCTGCCCCTGGACGGGGGGTTCCGCGCCGACGCCTCCGGGCGGGCCGAAGCCGCCGCGGACGCCCCGGCGCGCACCGTCGCCGTGGTGGGGCCCAACGCCGACGACCCCCACACCCAGCTCGGCGACTGGGCCGGCGCGTCGGGCCAGGTGGACTGGCTTCCGGACGGCCACCCGCGCGGGATGGTCCGGACCGTCCTGGACGGCGTGCGCGACCACTTCCCGCAGGGGTGGAAGGTGCGGCACGCCCGCGGCGCGGACATCCTCCGCCTCGCCCCGGACCCGGAGGGGGAGTTCTTCCCCGACGGCCAGCCGCGCCCCCGCGTCGTGGTCCCCGCCGAACCCGACGGGCGGATGATCGGGGAGGCGGTGGCGGCGGCCGAGGACGCCGACGTCGTCGTCGCCGTGGTCGGCGACCGGATCGAGCTCGTGGGCGAGGGCAGGTCGACCGCGACCCTCGAACTCGTGGGCGGGCAGGTCGCGCTCCTGGACGCCCTCGCCGCGACCGGGACCCCGATGGTCGTCGTGGTGGTCGCCTCCAAGCCGCTGGTGCTGCCGGACTCCGCGCTGGACGCCGCCGCGCTCGTGTACGCGGCCAACCCGGGCATGCTGGGCGGGCGCGCCGTCGCGGAGCTGCTGCTCGGGCTGGTGGAGCCCTCGGGCCGCCTGCCGATCTCCTTCGCGCGGCACGCCGGCCAGCAGCCGACGTTCTACAACCAGGTGCGCGGCCAGCACGGCGACCGGTACGCGGACCTCACGCAGCGCCCCGCGTTCGCGTTCGGCCAGGGGCTCTCCTACACGACCGTCGAATACGCGGACCTGCGGATCCCCCGCCCCGGTGTCGGGCCCGGGGACACCGTCCGCGCCCGGGTCACGGTGGCCAACACGGGCGCCAGGCCCGCGCTGGAGACCGTCCAGGCCTACGTCTGCGACACGGTCGCGTCGGTGACGTGGGCGGAGAAGGAGCTCAAGGCGTACCGGCAGGTGCGTCTGGAGCCGGGCGAGTCCCGTGTCGTCGAGATCGAGGTGCCGGTGGCCGACTGCACGATCGTGGACGCCTCGGGCGCGCGCGTGGTCGAGCCGGGCGGGTTCGAGCTCCTCGTGGGCCCGTCGTCGCGGGAGGAGGACCTGCTCCGCGCGGGCTTCACCGTGGAGGCCTGACGCCGGTCGGGGCTGGGCGCCGGTCCCGTGCCCGCCCGGCGGGGCCGCGGCGCCGGTCCGCCGACGGTGGGTCCCTCCGGGTGTGCGCGGCGCTCGGAGGGCCGGGCGCCGCGCCTGCGCGGCGGGCCCCTCGGCCGTCGGCGTACCGGCTCAGGCGTCCCGGCGGGAGAAGACCGCCGCCGCCACCGCCACGGACACCGCGGTCCACACGGCGATGACGAGCAGCGCGGACAGGGTGGGCAGGAAGCCCTCCGTGCCCGGGACGGCCATGCCCGCCACGCTCTCGGACGCGGCGCCGACCATGTGCCGGGGAACGTTCTCACTCCACCAGGGACCGAAGAAGCGGGCTCCCACGACGGGCAGCGTGCTGAGGAGGACCACGAGGCCGAAGGCCCCCGGGGCGCTGCGCAGCACGACGGCCGCGCACGCGGCCAGCAGGGACTGGGAGAACGCGGACACCGGGATGTAGAGGAGCACGGCGCGGAGCATGCCCGGGTCCGAGAACCGGACGGTGGCCTCCCCCGCCGCCGCCAGGGCCGCCTGGGTGAGGGCGAAGTTGGCCAGGGAGACCACGAGCCCGCATCCGAGCGCGAGCGCCGCGACGATGGCCAGCTTCGCGGCGAGGGTGCGCCCGCGGCGGGGGGTCGCGGCCAGGGTGAGGGCGACCGTCCCGTTGCGGTGCTCGGAGGCGACGACGTTGGCGGCCAGCGCGGCGAGGACCCACACGCCGAGCGTGCTGCCGAAGAAGATCACGCTGTACCGGCCGTCCTCCTGCTCCCGGGCCATGGCGGCGGTGTCGCCGAACACCGCCATCAGCAGGGTGATGCCGAGCGTCAGTACGACGGCCACGACCAGGATCGTCCGGTTGGAGGGCAGGGCCCAGAACTTGTACCACTCCGATCGGAGCGCCGCGGCGAACCCGGGGGGCCGTCGGTCGGTCGCGGGAGCGGTCGGCCCTGTCGCCGTGGTCATGGTGTTCTCCTCGTGGGTGTGGGGCTGTGGTGTCCGGCCGCCCCGCGGAGCCGCCGCGGGGCGCGACGGCCGGGCGTGCCGGGGCCCGGGGTCATCGGGGGCCGACCGGGGCGAAGCGGTGCACGGCGGTGTCGCCGGTGAGTTCCATGAAGACGTCCTCCAGGCTGGCGCGCTGCTGGACCAGGGCGTGCAGGGTGACGCCGTGGCGGGCGGCGATCTCGCCCACCCGGGCCGCGTCCGCGCCGAGCACGGTCAGCCCCCCGCCGGAGGCGTCGCGCTCGACCGCCAGGCCCGCCTCGTCCAGGACGGCCGCGAGCAGGTCCCGGTGCGGGGTCGAGACGCCCACCCTCCCCGTGGCCCCGCGCCGGATGAGCTCGTCCGTCCTCTCCTCGGCGATGAGCCGTCCCGCGCCGATCACCACGACCCGGTCGGCGGTGTCGGCCATCTCGCTCATCAGGTGGCTGGAGACGAGGACGGTGCGCCCCTCCGCGGCCAGGTCCCGCAGCAGGGTGCGGATCCACCGCACCCCCTCGGGGTCCAGACCGTTGACGGGCTCGTCGAGGACGAGCGTGCCCGGGTCTCCGAGCAGCGCCCCGGCGATGCCCAGGCGCTGGCGCATGCCCAGCGAGTAGCTCGCGATCCTGTGCCGGGCGGCGTCGGCCAGGCCGACCGCCTCCAGGACCTCGCCGGTCCTGCGGGCCGGCAGGCCGCCGGCGCGGGCCAGCCACCCCAGGTGGGCGGCGCCCGTCATGCCGGGAGGAACGGCCTCGGTGTCGAGCAGGGACCCGACCTCGCGCATGGGCTCCGTCAGATCGCGGTAGCGGCGGCCGTTCACCAGCGCGCGCCCCTCCGTGGGGCGCTCAAGGCCCAGCGCGAGCCGCATCGTGGTCGACTTGCCCGCGCCGTTGGGCCCGAGGAAGCCCGTGACCTGCCCTGCCGGGACCGTGAACGAGAGTGCGTCCACCGCCTTGCGCCCCCTGTACTCCTTGGTCAGTTCCTCGACCTCGATCACGCCGCCTCCGATGCGAGTTGCTGTCCCGGTCCCTCGTGGACCGGCTCGCTCCAGGCAACCGTCCGGGGCGGTGGACCCGCGAGCGCACAAGGTGGTCTTCCCTATCGACGAAAGTTGTCTTCCGTCCCCGGCCCGCCCCGGCCGGCCCTGCGCGGGCCTACCGTGGGGGCATGGTCGATACGGACGGGGCGGACACGGCCCCGGTGACAGGGGCCGGGGGGCCGCCGTCGGCGCCGGCGCGGCGCGACGCGGGCATGCGCAGGGCGGCGGCCGTCGTCCTCTCCGTGGTCGCCGTGGCCAACGGACTGTTCTGCCAGGCGATCATGCCCGGCGCCGCCCCGGGCACGGTGGCCCTCGGCGTCGCGGTCATGGTCGCCGCGTCGCTGGCGGCGCCCGTGGCGCGACCGGAGCCGCTCACGTCCGTCCTGGTCACGGTCGCCGCGTGCGTCCTGCTGGTCGCCCCCGACTCGGTGTGGCGCGACCTCTCCCACGAGGGCGGCCTCGTGTGGCCGCTCCTCGCGGTCGCCTGGTGCGGCGCGGTCCTGGTGCGCGAGGGGTGGGCGCCCCGCCATTTCGCCCTGGGCGGGGCGGCGCTGGCCGGCTACGTCGCGGTCGCCACCGCCGTGGCCCTGCCCGCGGGCGGCCCCGTCCTGGTCACGGTGCTCAACGCGGCGGCGCCCGTCCTCGGCGGCGCCTCCCTCAGCCTCTGGGCGAGGCTGGGGGAGGCGCGCCGGGAGCGGGTCCTCCAGGAGGAGCGGGAGCGGGCGCTGCTCACCGACCGGGCCCGGGCCGACGAGCGGAGGCGCCTGGCGGCGGAGATGCACGACGTGGTCTCGCACCAGGTCAGCCTGATGGTGCTGCAGGCCGGCGCGCTGGCCGTGGCGACCTCGGACCCGGGGGTCCGCGAGGCGGCCGACGGCATCCGCGCGGCGGGGAGCCGCGCGATCGAGGAGCTGCGCGGGATCATGGGGGTGCTGCGGGAGGACCGGGCCGCGGACGCGGAGCACCCGGACGCGTTCCCCGCCGGTCCCGCGGAGCCCGGGCCGGACCCGGCCGTACTGGCGGAGGAGGCGCGCGCGGCCGGGCAGCGGGTGGAGCTGACGGTCACCGGGGCCCCCGCCGGGGCGGCCCCGCACACCGCCCGCGCAGTGTACCGCATCGTGCAGGAGGGGCTGACCAACGCCCGCAAGCACGCTCCGGGCTCCGGGGTCGGGGTGGACCTGCGCTACCGCCCGGACGCCGTCGTGGTCGAGGTGGTGAACTCCGCCCCCGTGACCTCGCCCGACCCCCTGCTCGCCGGGGGCGGGGCGGGTTCGGGACTGGAGGGGCTGCGCCAGCGCGTGGACCTGCTCGGCGGGACGTTCGCGGCGGGACCGGACGGCGGCGGGGGGTTCAGGATCGGTGCGGTGCTGCCGGACGGGAACAGGACGGGGGAGGCACCGTGATCCGGGTGGTCGTGGTCGACGACGAACCGATGGTGTGCGCGCACCTGCGCACGATCCTCGGCTCGGCGGACGACATCGAGGTGGTGGGCCAGGCCGGGGACGGTGCGGAGGCGGTCGAGGCCGTGGTCCGCCTGCGGCCCCGGGTCGTGCTGATGGACCTGCGCATGCCGGGGGTCGACGGCATCGCCGCCATCAGGCGCGTCAACGCGCTGGCGGACCCGCCGGTCGTCGTGGCGCTCACCACGTTCGACGACGACGCGCACGTGGTGCGCGCGCTCAGCGCCGGCGCGATCGGGTTCCTGGTCAAGACCACGCCCGCGGAGGACCTGGTCAACCTCGTGCGGGTGGCCGCCGACGGGCACACGGTGATGTCGCCCGTCGCGGCCCGCCGCCTGCTGGGCGCCTCGGCCGGCGACCGCGTCCGCGCGGAGGACGCGCGCGCACGCGTGCGGGGTCTGAGCGTACGGGAGCGCGAACTCCTGGGCTGTCTGGGCGAGGGCATGTCCAACGCCTCGATCGCCGCCCGCCTGTTCCTGTCCGAGTCGACCGTGAAGAGCTACGTGTCGCGCATGCTCGCCAAGCTCGACTGCGAGAACCGCACGCAGGCCGGCCTGCTCGCCCACGAGGCGGGCCTCGCGGCCCCGCCCCCGCCGTGAGGTCGCCAGGGCCGCCGGTTCCGAGCCGCGCGGGCCTCACCGTGCAGGCCTGACGCCGGGTGGGGGCGGGGCCTCGACTCCCGCCCGGGGTCGAGGCCCCCGCGCCCGGTCCTCGCGGAGCGGGCGCGGGCCCGTGTCAGCGGTCGACCGGCAGGTCCTCCGCGCCGGTGGCCCATCCGGTGTTCGGCTGTGCGCCCAGGACGTGGGTGAGGGTCCCTCCCCCGGTGGTGAAGTCCTCCGGGAGCCACGAGCGGCCGTACGGCTCGCCGTCCAGGCGCACCGAGTCGATGTAGACAGCGTCCGGACCGGCGTTGCGGGCGACCACGGTGATCGGCGGGCGCCCCTGCGGAGCGATCCGCGCGTACGGGAACACGGGGCTGGACAGCAGCAGTTCGCCGCGTCCGGGCGCCTGCGGGAAGAGCCCCAGGCTCGCGAAGACGTACCAGGCGGACATGGTCCCGAGGTCGTCGTTGCCCGGGAGCCCGCTCGGCCCCGTCCCGTACTGGGAGGCGGCGATCTCGCGCACCGTCTCCTGGGTCTTCCACGGTTGGCCGAGCGCGTTGTACAGCCAGGGGGCGTGGATGCCGGGCTCGTTCGTGGGGTCGTAGCGGAGGGGGTCGCCGCCGCCCACCGACCACTCGCCGCCGGGGGTGCGGAAGAACCCGTCCAGGCGTGCGGCGGCGGCCCCGCGCCCGCCCATCGCCTCGGCCAGGCCGCCGACGTCGTGCGGCACCATCCAGGTGTAGGTGGCGCTCGTGCCCTGGGCGAAGCCGGTGTCCCGGGCGGGGTCGAACGGGGTCACCCACGAGCCGTCGGCGTCGCGCGCCTGGACGTACCCGGCGCCGGGGGTCGCGTCGGGGTTGAACACGTTGCGCCAGTACCCGCCGCGCTCGGCGAAGGCTGCGGCGTCGGAGCCGCGTCCGAGCCGGGCCGCCCACTGGCCCAGGGAGTGGTCGGCGACGGAGGCCTCCAGGGTCTCGGCCGCCCCGCCCCAGCAGTGGCAGTCGTCCTGGGGCGCGTAGTGGAGTTCGAGGTAGCGCTCCAGGTGCGGCCGCTGGCCCTCGCACTGGCCGGGGCACCCGGCGTCGGACAGCCCGTCGGGGTGCGGCTCGGTGGCCTGCGCACGCAGCGAGTCGTAGGCGGCCCGGGTATCGAAACCGTCCACGCCCATGGCGGCGAACGTGGCCAGGGTCGCGGCGGAGGGGTCGCCCGTCATCACGTGGGTGGGCCCGTTGATGTGGACCCAGCGGTCCCACACCCCTCCGTTCTGCTCGGAGAAGTTCAGGAGGGACTGGGCGAAGTCGCCGGCCACCTCCGGTTCCAGGAGCGCCAGCAGCTGGATCTGCGCACGGTACTGGTCCCAGCCGGAGAAGTTCGTGTACTGGGCGCCCTGGTCGCCGGTGATGCGGTGGGGTTCGCCGTCCATGCCGGGGTAGCGCCCGTCGACGTCGCTGACCAGGTTGGGCTGGAGCAGGGAGTGGTAGAGGGCGGTGTAGAAGGAGGTGAGCCGGTCCTCGGCCCCGCCGCCGACGCGGACGGTGCGCAGGCGCCGGTTCCACGCCTCCTCCGCCTCCGCGGCGACCGCGTCCACGTCCGCGCCCTCCCCTTCCGGGATCTCGGCGGCCAGGTTCTCCTCGGCCCCGTGCGCGTCCACGTAGGAGATCCCCACGCGCACGCCCACGGTCGCGCCCTCCTCGAAACCGACGTAGCCGCCGGAACCGGCGCCCCGGCGGGCGGCCCTGTCGTAGCCCTCCCCGCCCGACGCGGTCGTTGCGCCCTCCCGGAGTTCGCCGTCCTCCCAGGTGCCGACCTCGGTGAACGGGGTGTCGAAGTGCGCGGTGAAGTGCAGGCGGTAGTACGACCTTCGGTTGTTCTCCCCGCCGTTGGCCCGCTGCCCGCAGAAGGCGCCCGTCAGCACGGAGCCGGACACCGTGCGCGCCTCCTCGTCGATGCTGATCTCGGCGTCCTCGCTGCCGTTGAGCGAGTTGGAGGCGCGGAAGAGCAGGTTCGCGGGGACGCCGTCGGGGAAGGCGAACTCGCCCGCGCCCGCCCGGTCGGTGACGGACAGGTCGGTGCGCACCCCGTTCTCCAGGGTGACGGTGTAGCGGCCCGGGGTGGCGGACTCGTCCGCGTGGTCGAAGTCGCTCGCGTAGACCTCGTCCGCGCTGTCCGCGCTGGGCGAGGTGTCCACGGGCACGGTGACCGGCATGATCGGCACGTCCCCCGCCGCTCCGGGATGGCACCCGGCGCCGTTGACGTGCGTGAGCGCGAACCCCCGGACCCGGGTGGCGTCGTAGGCGTAGCCGTTGGCGGCCCCGGTGTCGGTCTGGTCGCCGCGGGTCGTGGTGGGGCTCCACGAGACCATGCCGAACGGCCGCACCGCGCCGGGGTAGGTGTTGCCGCCGCCGGAGGTGCCGATGAACGGGTCCACGTACCGTGCGGGCGAGCCGACGGCCGAGGGTCCGGGCGCCGGGGCGGCGGTCGCCGGGACGGGGAGGAGCAGGGCGGCGCCCACGGCCAGGGCGAGGACCGGGGCGAGCGGGCGCGGGAGGCGGCGGGCGCCGCGGGGGACGGCGGGTCCCGTGCCGCGGGTGTGTGCGGGGGAGGTCATCCTGGGCTGGATCCTTACGCGGGGGTGGCGGACGGCTCCGGTGAGTGTGCCCCACGGGGGCGTGGGAGGCCAGACCCCGTTCCGTGAGTTGGCGCGGTCTTCGCCGCCCCGTGGCCGGGGCGTCACGGACGCCTCCGGCCCGCCGCCCGCGTGTCACGCGGGCCCCGGCTCACCGGCCGCGGGGCCGGGCGCGGGGCCGGGCGCGGGGCCGCAGCCGGGGCGGGGTCCGGGGCACGCCGGGAGCCGCCGCGGCCGGGCCGGTCGGAGACCGGCGACGGGCCAGCGGGACGGGGTCCGGCGACGGGCTCGCAGGAGGGGCCTGGAGGGACGGGCCCGGGAAACGTCCGGGAGCCGTACCGCGGGGCACGGCCCCCGGGCGCCGCTCTTCCGGGGGTGGTCGGTGTCAGCGCACGTAGCGCGGGTTGCTCACACCGCTCTCGTGGTGCAGGCGGTCCAGTGCGGTCACGTAGTAGGTGCGGTCGCCCTCCGCGGCGGGCGCGGTGAAGACCGTCTCCCGGCCCTCGGCGCGGACCGTGCCGACCATGGAGCGCGGGTCCTCGATGCCGCACGCGGCCCCGTCCTTTCCGGGCGGGCCGTCGAAGGCGTAGACCGCGTAGTAGGCGGGGTCCTGGCCGCGCCCCGGCCGGATGGTCAGCTCGGTGCCGCCGTCCCCCCTCACGGCGCGGGTGACCACGGGCTCGGCCGGCGCGGCCCCTCCGAGGTCCTCCTTGACGGGTACCAGTGCGGGGTGGGCGTAGTGCTCGTCCACCACGACGTCCATGCCCGCCCGTGCGTTGGTGGCCAGCGAGGTGGCGCTGAAGTAGACGTCGCCGTGCACGCCGGGGCGGTCGCGGTTGAACTCCAGGTGCCGGGCGAGTTCGCGCGGATCGGACCAGGCTCCCGCGTTGCCCGCCTTGTAGGCGGCCTGGCCGATGTAGAGGTGGGTGCCTGTGCCCTCCGCGACCTCCTCCCACCAGGGGACCAGCACCGCGTAGTCGGCCACCGGCAGGCCGATCTCCCAGTAGACCTGCGGGTTGATGTAGTCGAGCCACCCCTCGGTGACCCACTTGCGGCTGTCCGCGTACTGGCCGTCGTAGGACTGGGAGCCGTTGGTGTCGGAGCCGTCCGGGTCGCTGGAGGCGTTGCGCCAGATCCCGAAGGGGCTGATGCCGAACTTCACGTGGGGTTTGGCGGCGTGCACCGCCTCGCTCATGCCCTGGACCATCAGGTCGACGTTGTCGCGGCGCCAGTCCGCCACGTCGTCGAACCCGCCGCCGTGCTCGGCGAAGGTGTCCTCGTCCGGAATCGTCTGCCCCGCCACCGGGTAGGGGTAGAAGTAGTCGTCGAAGTGGACCCCGTCCAGATCGTAGTTCTCGACCGAGTGCATCATCGCCTCGATCACGAACTCGCGGGCCTCGGGGACGCCGGGGTCGTAGTAGAGCCTGCCCCCGTACTCGAAGGTCCAGTCCGGGTTCTGCCGGGCGGGGTGGTCCTCGACCAGCCGCGCCGGATCGGCGTGCATGGCGACCCGGTAGGGGTTGTACCAGGCGTGGAACTCCAGGTTGCGGGCGTGGGCCTCCTCGACGGCGAACTCCAGGGGGTCGTAGCCGGGGTCGCCGCCCTGCTCGCCGGTCAGCCACTCCGACCAGGGCTCGTACGGGGAGGGCCAGAACGCGTCGGCGGTGGGGCGGATCTGCACGAACACGGCGTTGAGGCCGTCGTCCACCGCCCGGTCGTAGAGCGCGGCGAGCTCGGCCTGCTGCTCCTCGGGGGTGAGCCCCTGCTCGCTGGGCCAGTCGATGTTCTGCACCCCGGCGATCCACTCGGCGCGCATCTGCCGCTTGGGCGGGGCCTGGGGGTCGGTCTCGCACACTCTGTCCGGGGCGCCCGTCCCGGCCCCGCGCGGGGCGGCGCCGGCCGGCGCGGTGGCCAGGGAGGTGGTGAGCACAGCGGCGAGGGCTCCGCAGAGGAGGGCCGTTCGGGGGATCAGAACCGCGGCCCGTGAGGGCCGGGACGCGGTGCGGTTCCGGTGCGGTGGCGCCAACGTGGCTCCTTCCGACTTGTGTCCGCGCGGGCGGAGGGCGGGCGGGGGGCCGGTCGCCGCCCCGGGACAACTGTGCGCGACGGGCAGGTCGCTTTCAGAAGAGAACCTTCATGATTTGCCGAACGAAGGCAAGAGTCCTACGGGAGGTTGATACTCATATGAAAGAAAGAGCCTTATGGGCGTTCTGCCTTGCCCTGCCGACCCGCCGTGTCGGCGGACGGGGGCCGCCCCGTCCGGGGGCCGTGCGGGTGCGGACCGGGGCCCCGCCGACCGGTGCGGACGCGGTCCGGGAGCGGCCGCGGCCGGGCCCTCACCCGACGCCGGGGAACCGCGGCCGGCCATGGGCGGGCCCCCTTCGCCGAACCCCCGCGCACACCCTAGACTGCCCGGGATCCCGGACCTTCCGTTCCCCCGGGCGCGGGCGCCGGAGAGGGCGGGAACGACGTCCCGGCCGCTCCCGGGGCTCGGCGCCCGCCCCGCCGCTCCCCCGCCCGGCGGCGCCCCGCGCCGCATGCGGGGCCGGTCCGTCCCCTCACCCCGTGGAAAGGGCCGTACCCGGTGGACCTCTTGCGCGTCGTCGTCGGCGCGGGCATCTCCGTGCTCCTGTCCTACAGCCTGCCGTGGGCCCGCCGCACCTGGTGGCGGGCCGCGCTGGTGGCCCTCGCCTTCGGGCTGTACGCGCTGGCGCCGCTCCTGCCCGGCTGGGGGCCGGCGCTCCTCCTGCTCGCCTGCCCCGCCATCGCGGTCGCCCTCGCCCGCCTCGCCAGGGGCGACGAGAACGCCCAGACGTCGCCGACCCTGTTCAACGACCGGCCCGGGCTCGTGCTGTGGCCCCTGGGCGCTCTCGTGGGCGCCTGCCTGCTCGGGGCCCTGGTCCACGACGCGTCCGGCTCCGTCGCGCTCGCGGCCCGGCTGTTCGGGGACGACCGCCTCTTCGTCGTCGTCGCCGGGTTCGTCCTCGCGACGTTCATCGGCGGGGAGGTCGTCACGCACCTCCTGCGCCCGTTCACGAAGGCCCTCGACGAGGAGGAGGGCGCGGAGATGAGGTCGCTGAGGGGCGCGGGAGCGGTCATCGGATGGCTGGAGCGCTCGCTGATCTACGCCTTCGTGCTCGCCGGCCGCCCCGAGGGCGCGGCCCTCGTCGTGGCCGTCAAGGCGCTGGCCCGGTTCCCCGATCTGCGGGCCCACCAGAAGGGCTTCGCGGAGTACTTCATGATCGGCTCACTGAGCAGCCTGGGGGTCGCGGCCTTCGTCGGATTCGCGGCCCTCACTATAATGTCGTGAGACGGGTGCGACGCCGCCCGACTCAGGAGGGTGTCTGTGTACCTCAGAGAACACGACCTCGTCAAGAAGGTCCTGTCGCTAGGACTTCCCGAACACGACTTCGTCATCGCCGGCAGCGGCCCGCTCCTGGCCCACGACCTCCGCTGGGAGGTCGGGGACATCGACGTCGTCGCCCGCGGGGCCGCCTGGGAGAGGGCGCTGACCCTGGGCGAGCCCGAGGACGCCCCCTTCGGCGACGGGGTCCGCCGGGTCCTCCTCTTCGACGACCGGGTCGAGATCCTCAACGGGTGGTTCCCCGACATCTGGACGGTCGACGAGCTGATCGACGGCGCCGAGGTGATCGACGGCCTCCGCTTCGCGGCCCTGGACAACGTGCGGGTGTGGAAGACGCTCCTGGGCCGGAGCAAGGACCACCTCGACGTCAAGCTCATCAACGAGTACCTGGAGTCCGTCGCCCGCTGAGGGCGCGTCCCCCTGCCCGGAGCGCCCGCGGTGCCGGCGCCGACACCGCGGCACCGCGGCCCCTCCGGGGTCTCCCGCCCTAGACGGTCGGCGCGGTGCTGGTCAGGAGCAGGCCGGCGCCGGTGCTGCGTCCCGCGCCGATCCCTCCCAGGCACAGCTCCTGGAGCGCCTCGCTGTCCTCCACGACGGCCTGGCCCGTGAAGTGGTATCGGGCGGGCCTGCCGCCCAGCCGCTTCCACCTGGCGGACGTCACCCTCAGCGCGCCCGCCGTCTTGGCCTCGATCCACTCCTGGAACTCCGACTCCTCCAGGGCGACCCGCTTGCCCCGCGGTCGCGGCTCGTCGGCGTCCGCGTCGGCCCCGCGCTGCCCGGTGGGCGCGGCGATCAGCTCCCAGCGGATGGTCTCGCCCTCCGTGTGGCGGGGCGGCGGCTGCATCGTCGCCGCGTACGCGCCGGGGATCTTCCCCCAGGCGGGGGCCGTGTCGGAGCTGACCACGAGCGTGGTCGGGGACACGCGCGCCCACAGCACCCGGGCGTCGGAGTCCGGGTCGGGGTCGACGGCCTCCCGTACGGACCGCCCCATGGACGCCCACTGGTCCATGGGGGTGCTGCGCTTGGGGTTGAGACTGATGCGAGCCAGGTACAAGGATTTCCGATCCGGGTCTCGTCCCCGCCGGGGCGGGGCGTGTGTGCGGGCGCGGACGGCCGGGCCTCCCCCGTCCGCTCTGGATCCTTCACTGTACGAGGCCCGGACGCCTGTTCGTCCCGTTCACCGGGGTGGCGGCCCGGTCGTGGAGCTCCGGCCCCGCCGCACGGCACGGTGGTCCGCTCCCGCCCGGGTGACCCGGCTCCAGGCGGCCCGGTTCCGGACGGCCCGGACCGGGTGGCCCGGTTCCGCACGGCCCGATCCGGTCCTCACGCCCCCTGCCCGCCCCGCCCCGCGGGCGTCCAGCCGAGCAGGGGGCCCAGCCGTGTGGCGGTGTCGGTGAGGATCTGCTCGTAGTCCTCGTACTCGAACGTGAAGGGCAGCGCGAACACGACCTCGTCCACCTGCTGGAACCCGGCGTGCTCCGCCAGCGCCTGCGCGATCCGCTCCGAGCTCCCCACGAGGTCGGGGGCGAAGAGGAGGCGCCCGGGCCCCTGCGGCGCGGTGGTGCGCGCGAGACGGCCCCGCGCGTACTCCTCGTACTTGCGGCGCTGTGCGGGCGTGGCGCTGTCGGTGGGGATCACCACGAGCCCCTGCGAGACGCGCGCCCGCTCCCCGAGCGGGTGGCGCTCGCGGAACCGCAGGATGTGGGAGCGCTGCACGCGGGCGAAGTCGTCGTCCTCCTCGGCCCGGACCACGCTGCTGGTCAGCAGGTTGAGCCCCTGCTCCCCCGCCCACTCGGCGGAGGCCAGTCCGGCCGCCCCGTACCAGACGCGGCCGGCCAGCCCCGGCGAGTGCGGCTGGACGCGCCGCGAGTACGTCTCGATGCCCTCCCTGCCGGAGAACGTGCTGACCGGTTCGCCGCGCAGGTTGTGCAGGAGCCGGGACAGGCGCGTGCGGCCGAAGTCCTCCGCGTCCCAGCTGTCCGGGTAGAGGTGCTGCTTGATGTGGTCGTAGTGGGTGGGAGGCCCCACGCTGACCCCCGGGTTGAGCCGCCCGCCGCTGAGGACGTCGACGGTCGCGAGGTCTTCCGCCAGCCGGAACGGGTTCTCCAGCCCGAGCGGGATCACCGCCGTGCCCAGCTCGATGCGGGAGGTGCGCTGGGTGGCCGCGGCCAGGACCGCGACGGGCGAGGAGATGCCGTGTTGGAGGTGCCGGTCGCGCAGCCAGGCGCTGTCGAAGCCGAGACTCTCCCCGAGTTCGATCATCCGGAGCGTGTTCTCGTGGCCCGCGGCGGGTTCGTCCTCGTCGAACAGGCCGATCGTGAGGAATCCCAGCTTCGAGAGGGGGCGTTCCGGGACGGTCATCGCTTCCACCGCACTTTCCCTGTCTGGACGGTAGGAAGATCCTAGGCAACCGGCCGCCCCGCCGCCCCGTGTGCGACCGTCGCGCGTCCGGTGGGATGGGTCACGCGGCACGTCGGCGCGGGGGCGCGCCGCCACGGCCGCGCAGGCGGCCCGGCGGGCCGGGGGCGCGCGACCGGGACGGTCCCGTCCGGAGGGCGAAGGACGCGGGCCCTCCGGTGCGGACGGGTGCGTCGGGCGGCGGAGAATACCCTCCCCCTTTCCCCACCCCTTTCGCCATTTCCCCCGACCCCTTCCAGGAACGCGCCGAAATCCGCACGCGCACCCACCCGGATTCCACCGATCCGCCTCCGGGAAGGACGCAGGGAATCGGCGCGCCTTTTCCTTTTCCCCGCCTCCCCTCCGGGGAGGGTCCGCCCCGGGAAGGGCGGCGGGCCCCTCGCCGGAGGGGGGCGGTGCGGCGGACCCCCGACCTGGCGAAGGACGGCCTCACGGGCGGTGACGACCCGCGCGCCCGGCCCGAGCCGGACGGAACGCGCGTCCGACCGGCGGCCTCGTGCGAAGGTCCTCAGAAGAGCCCGGAACCCCACGGACCCGCAGCTCAGGGCCCTGCAACAGGGCGCACCCCATCCCTTCGGGACCTCCGGCCCCTCTCGCGCGCGAGAACGGCTCCCCGCGCCTTCGGTCACCCGAGGTCACCCGGGGCGGGCCCCCTCCGCAACAGGGGGCCCGCCCTTGTTCGGCGACATACGCACCTGTACTGTGTCCGCATGTTGTCGAGCCAGCTCAGGCACCCCACGGCGCTGGCAGAAGGACGCAACGGCGTCCTGACGGTGCAGGCGCGCCCTGTTTCCGGGCCCGCGCCCCTCACCGCGACGCGCATAATCGAATTCTTTTTCGGCGCCCCCGGCCCGACGTGCGGAAACCGCATTCCCGTTTCCGTTCCCCAGGACGCGGGAGCCGTCGTGCGGGGTCCCTCCGGCCACCGCGCGCCGACCGGCCCCGCCGCCGGGACCGCCGTCGCGGCGGGAACCCCGGCCCCCGGGGCCGGTCGCGCGCTCTCCGGCGCCCCGCACCGCGTCGGCGGAGGACCGGACCGGTAGCGCCCCCGCGGTCCCTCCCGCCCCCGACGGCGCTCCGCACGAGCCCCCGTCCGGAACGGGACCGCACCTGGAAGACCCGCGCGCGGCAACCGGATACCGCGCGTGCCCGATCAGTGAAGAGGATGGTCCATGCCGTCGTTCCTTGACCGCGAGAGAAGCGTGGCCCCCCCGGGCTACAGCCGGTGGCTCATCCCGCCAGCGGCACTCGCCGTCCACCTCTCCATCGGCCAGGTGTACGCCTTCAGCGTCTTCAAGACCCCCCTGGTCGAACGGTTCGACACCTCGCTGACCGCGATCGGGGTCGTCTTCAGCATCGCCATCGTCATGCTCGGCCTGTCCGCCGCGTTCGGCGGCAAGTGGGTGGAGCGCAACGGCCCGCGCAAGGCCATGTTCGTCTCCGGGGTGTGCTGGGCGGGCGGCTTCCTGGTCGGTTCGCTCGGCGTGGCGACCGGCCAGCTCTGGCTGCTCTACCTCGGCTACGGGTTCCTCGGCGGGATCGGCCTCGGCATCGGGTACATCTCCCCCGTCTCCACGCTGATCAAGTGGTTCCCGGACCGCCCGGGGATGGCCACGGGCCTGGCCATCATGGGGTTCGGCGGCGGCGCCCTCATCGCGTCCCCGCTGTCCTCAGCGCTCCTGGACCGGTACGCCGCGACGCCCTCCGAGGCGATCGTTCCCACGTTCCTCACCCTGGGCGCCGTGTACTTCACGGCCATGATGCTGGGCGCCGCGACCGTCCGGGTGCCGCCGCCGGGGTGGACCCCCGAGGGCGGCGCTCCCGCCCAGGCGCCCCCCGCGCGCGAACAGGTCCAGGACGGCCTCAGCGTGGAGGCGGCCTTCCGCACCCGGCAGTTCTGGCTGCTGTGGATCGTGCTGTTCTGCAACGTCACCGCCGGGATCGGCATCCTCGAGCAGGCCGCACCCATGGTGCAGGACTTCTTCACCGGCGTGGGCCCGGCCGAGGCCGCCGGGTACGTCGGCGTCCTCTCGCTGTGCAACATGCTGGGACGCTTCATCTGGTCCTCCACGTCCGACGCCCTCGGGCGCAAGCGCACCTACATCGGCTACCTGGGGCTCGGCTGCGTGCTGTACCTGGTCATCGCCGTGGCCGGCACGAGTTCCGTGGCGCTCTTCGTGGCGGTCACCGGTGTCATCCTGTCCTTCTACGGGGGCGGCTTCTCGACGATCCCGGCCTACCTGAAGGACCTGTTCGGCTCGTTCAACGTGGGGGCCGTCCACGGCCGCATCCTCACCGCGTGGTCGTGCGCGGGCATCGCGGGGCCGCTGATCGTCAACGTGGTCGCCGACAGCCAGCTCGCGGCGGGCCGTTCGGGCGCCGACCTGTACACCGCCTCCCTGTACCTCATGGTGGCCGTGATGGCGGTCGGGTTCACGGCCAACATGCTGGTGCGCCCGCTGTCCGCGTCCGCGACGCCGACCACGGGAAAGGCCGGCCCGGACCGGTCCCGCGAGGCGGTCGCGTGAGCGCCGGACGGACGCCGGGAGCGCCCGGCGGGCAGGAGGGACTGCAAGCGCCCGGAGGGACCGGGCCGCGGAGGGAGGACCCGGTGGACGGTACGGAACGAGGTGGGCAGACGCTGTCGAAGGCGGCGGCGCTCTTCCTGTGGGCGGTCGTGGTCGTCGCCCTGGGCTACGGGGTGGTGCGGACCGCGGTCCAGGCCGCGGCCCTGTTCACCGGCTGACCGGGAAACCCGTCGCGGGCGCGGCTCCTCCGACCGGAGCGGGGGCGGAGCCGCGCCCGGGACGGCGCCGGGGGCCTCCCGTCCGGGAACCACGCCGGAGGGGTTCACCGCCCCCACGGGGAACGCGCCCCGTGCCCGGACCCTGTTCCTCCGTCCGGTTCGGTCCGGGCCCCGCCCGCTCCGCCGCGGCTCCGCTGCGCCGGGTCGGCCCCCGCCCCGGTCCCGGCCCCCTTCCCCGCGGCCGGCCGCAGGCGGGCGCGGACGGCCGTCGCCGCGCAGGCGATCACCGCCACCCCTCCGAGGACGGTGGGCCAGGTGAGCTGTTCGTGCAGGAGCAGGGCGGCCCAGCCGATGGTCATGACCGGCTGGACGAGCTGGACCTGGCTGACCTGCGCCATCGGGCCGATCGCCAGTCCCCGGTACCAGGCGAAGAAGCCGAGGAACATGCTCACCACCGCCAGGTAGGCGAAGGCCGCCCACTCGGCGGGGGAGCCGCTCGGCGGCCGGTCGGCCACCGCCGCCCCCGTGAGGACGGCCATCAGGGGGAAGGACAGGACGAGGGCCCAGGAGACGGTCTGCCACGCGCCGAGTTCGCGCGCCAGGAGCCCGCCCTCCGCGTAGCCGACCGCGGCCGCGGCCACGGCGCCGAACAGCAGGAGGTCGGACAGGTACGGTCCGCCGAGCCCGCCGTCCTGCAAGGAGGCGAACACGACGGCGGCCACGGCGCCGACGGCCGCCGTGGTCCAGAAGCGGGCCGGGGGCCTCTCGCGCCCGCGGAGCGCCGCCGTCACCGCCGTCGCCGCGGGCAGGAGGGCGATCACGACGGCACTGTGGCCCGCCGAGGCGGAGGTGAGGGCGAAGGAGGTGAGTACCGGGAAACCGACGACCACGCCTCCGGCGACGACGGCCAGGCGGCCCCACTGGCTGCCGCGCGGCAGGCTCTGCCCGGTGCACGCCAGGGCGGCGGCCGCCAGGAGCGCGGCGACGACCGCACGGCCGGATCCGGTGAACAGCGGTGACATCCCGCCGCCCTCGACGGCCACACGCGTGAAGGGGACGGTCAGGGAGAACGCCGTGACCCCGAGCAGGCCCCACAGCAACCCGGCCCGGGAGGATAGCGCTGGTCGCGTCATCTGAGTAGCGCTACTGTTATTCTTCATGAACAACGATAGCAGTTCGCGTATCGTCGCAGGGCTCCGCGCGTGGATCGCCACGGCCCCGCCGGGGGCGAGGCTGCCGTCCACGCGGGCCCTGGTGGCGCAGTACGGGGCGAGCCCGGTCACGGTGCAGAAGGCGCTGCGGACACTGGTCTCCCAGGGTGCCGTGGAGAGCCGCCCCGGGGTGGGGACCTTCGTCCGCGCGGCCCGGGCCGCGCGTCCGCACGACTACGGGTGGCAGACCGACGCGCTCGGCCCGACGGACCGGCTCGCGCCCCGGTCGGCCGCCGCGCTGCGCACCGCCCCCGACGGCGCCGTCGCCCTGCACTCGGGCTACCCCGACCGCGAACTCCTCCCCGAGCGCCTGGTGCGCGGAGCGTTCACACGGGCCGCACGCGGCGCGTCGGCCGTCGCGCGGCCCCCGGCCGCGGGCCTCCCGGACCTCCGGGCGTGGTTCGCGACCGAGCTGGGGGCGGACTCCCCCGCCGGGGTCGCGCCGCCCGCCCCCGGCGACGCCGTCGTCCTGCCGGGGAGCCAGAGCGGGCTCAGCACCGCCTTCCGCGCCCTGGTCGGCGCGGGCCGCCCGCTGCTGGTGGAGTCGCCCACCTACTGGGGGGCGCTCCTGGCCGCCGCGCAGGCGGGAGCACGGGTCGTGCCGGTGCCCAGCGGCGCCGGGGGACCGGACCCGGACTCCCTGGCCCGCGCGTTCGAGCGCACCGGGGCGAGCGCCTTCTACGCCCAGCCGAACTTCGCCAACCCCACCGGGGCGCGCTGGTCCCCGGACCTGGCCGACCGGGTGCTGGACACCGTGCGCCGCTTCGGCGCGTTCCTGATCGAGGACGACTGGGCGCACGACTTCGGGATCGAGGACGGGCCGGCGCCCGTGGCCGCGCGCGACGACGGCGGGCACGTGGTGTACCTGCGCTCGCTGACCAAGAGCGTGTCCCCGGCCGTGCGCGTCGCCGGGGTGGTCGCCCGCGGCCCCGCCCGGGAGCGGATCCTCGCCGACGCCCGGGCCGGGTCCCTGTACGTCAGCGGCGTGCTGCAGGCCGTCGCGCTCGACGTCGTCACCCAGCCCGCCTGGCGCACCCACCTGCGGGGGCTGCGCCACCAGCTGGCCGCCCGGCGCGACCTCCTCGCCGGCGCCCTGCGCGAGCACGTCCCCGCCGCGCACCTGGAGGCGCTGCCCCGGGGCGGGCTGAACCTCTGGGTCCGGCTCCCCGACAGCACCGACCTGCCGCGGCTCGTCGCGGACTGCGAGGACCTCGGGGTCGTCGTCGCCCCGGGCGACGAGTGGTTCCCCGCCGAACCCACCGGCCCCCACCTGCGGCTCAACTACGCCGGACCGGACCCCGGGTCCTTCCCCGACGGGGTGCGCGCGCTCGGCCGGGCGCTCGCGCGCCAGGAGCCGCGCTGATCCTGCGCCGAGGGCGCGGCCCCGCCGCTGTCAGGCCCGCAGCCCCCGGTAGTGGGCGCGCCGGTCCGGCGGGAGCTTCTCGACCGCCGCGCGGAGCAGCGGCCGCGGCGCACCGGCCGCGTGGGCGTCCAGGAAGCCCAGGAGGCGGTCGCGGTCCACGTCCCCGGCCGCACGCAGCATCCACCCGACCGCCTTCTGCACCAGCTCGTGGTCGTCGTGGACGAGGATCCCGGAGAGCGCGAAGGTGTCGTCCAGGTCCCGGTGGCGGATGAAGTGCGCAGTCGCCACGATCGCGGTCCGCCGCTCCCACGGGTTGTCCGAACGTGCCAGGGCGTACAGCACGTCGCGCGGGCGGCCGTTCAGGTGGCGGCCGAGGACGTGGTGCGCGGCCAGGTCGACCAGGTCCCAGTTGTCGACCCGGTCGTGGCGCCGCAGGTACAGCTCCGCCAGGGCCCCGATCTGCTCGGGGGTGGCGCCGCGGTGCCGGGCCTTCTTCTCCATGATGCTCATCGCCCCGGCGCGGGCCTCGTGGACGGGGCTCTCCATGAGCACCTCGATCTGGTCGAGGTCCATGGCCGTGAACTCCTTCGCGAGGGAGAACACGGTGCCCATGCGCACGCCCACGAAGTAGTCGTCCGGGTCCTGGTCGTCGGCGTCGAAGCGGAAGTAGCGCTGGTACTTGCGGAGTTCCCCGTCGTCGCGGTGCTCGTCCAGCCGCTTCAGGAACGCCGCCGCGGTCGGTTCGGAGGCCATGGGCGACAAGATAGCCGACGCCGTGCGCCCGGTCACGGGTCGGTCCTCCGTCCCGGACGGACCGGGTCCGTTACGGCGAGTCGCCGGTGCGGGAACGGACCGCCGCCCCGGGGCCGGGGGCTCCCCGCGCCCGGCCTCAGGGGGCCAGGCGGGCGAGGCTCCCGTTCTCCAGGGCGGCCCACACCGCGCCGTCCGCGGTGACCGCGATCCCGTGGGGTTCGCTGCGGGGGGTCGGCAGGTCGACCAGGTCGATCTCCCCCTCGGCGGTGACGTGCCCGATCCGGTTCGCGCCCCACTCCGTGAACCAGCACCCCCCGGCGGGGTCGGCGGTGATCGCGTGGGGCCGCGAGTCGCGCCGGGGCAGGGGGAACTCCCGGACGTCACCGTCCGGTGTGAGGCGTCCGACCTGTCCGGCGCCGATCTCCACGAACCACAGGGCCCCGTCGGCGCCCGCGGTGATGCCCACGGGCGCCGCGCCGCGGGTGGGGAGGGCGTGGACGGTGACGTGCCCGCCGACGGTGATCCGGCCGATCGCGTCGGCCTGGTTGAGGGTGAAGTACAGGGCCCCGTCCGGCCCTGCGGTGACGAACGACGGGAAGCCGCCCCGGGTCGGCAGGGGGAACCCGGTGATCTCCCCGTCCGGGGTGATGCGCCCGATGCGGTCGGTGTTCATCTCGGTGAACCACAGCGCCCCGTCGGGTCCCGCCGCGATGCCGAAGGGGCGTGCGCCGGGGACGGGCAGCGCGAAGGACCCCGCCTCGCCCTCCGCTGTGATGCGGCCGATCCTGTCGTCCTGGGTGCGGGTGAACCAGAGCGCGCCGTCGGGGCCCGGGGTGATGAGCGAGGGGCCGCAGGTCGCGGAGTCCAGCGGGTACAGGGTCGACGCGCCGTCCGGCGCCAGGCGGGCGATCTGCCCGTGGTGGACGAGCGTGGCCCAGAGGGAGCCGTCGACCGCTCCGGTGACGCCGTAGGGGCCGGCGCCCGGCGCTGCCAGCGGGTGCTCCCGGAGGGTGCGGGCGTGTGCGTGGTGGGTCATGTGGGCCTCCTGTCCGGCGGACCATCGTGGTCGCGGGGCGGGGCGCGCGCAACCGCTTTTCCGCACGCGTGCGCGCCGCGGGCCCCGGCCGCCGGTGCCGGCTCACCCGAGCGCCTTTTGCGCGCGCGTGCGCGCCGCAAGCACTCGGTGGGCTGCGCCGGGTGGGCCGCCCCCGGTGGCGCCTGGCGGGCATGCGGCGGCCGTCGGCCCCTGGGCGCGGCAGGGGCCCGTGTCACGTTGGGGAGCCGGCGCCCGTCAGAAGGGACGAGACACACCTGAGCGACACTTCCCGGAGGTGGAAGGACATGACCCCTCGAACGGCCCGTTCCGACACGGGCGCCACCACGGACGCGCGGGAGCGCGGCCCCCGGCCCCCGGCCGCCACGGCACCGGCGGCGGGCGGGAGGCCGTCATGACCGCCGCCTACATCGCGGTGACCGTGCTCACCGCCGCCGCGAACGGCTTCTTCGCCGTGGCGGACCTCCTCCGCGCCCGGTTCGTCCTCGCCAACTCGGCCGCCGTGGGGGTGCCCGAGTCCTGGCTGACCGCGCTGGGTCTGCTCAAGGGGGCCGGGGCCCTGGGCCTGCTCCTCGGTCTGGCCGGGGTTCCGCTCGTGGGGACGGCGGCCGCGCTCGGCCTGGTCCTGTTCTTCGTCGGCGCGGTGGCCGTGCACCTGAGGGCGCCGGACCTGTCCCTCCTCGTGCCCCTCGGATTCCTCGGAGCGGCGGCCGGCGCCCTGTTCCTGTCCCTCGCCGTGTGAGGGCGACGGGCCGCGTGCGTCCCCGGGCCCCGGGCCCCGCCGGGCGGGGTCAGGGGCTCTCCCCGTCCGGCGTCCGCTCCGGCTCCGCTTCCGGAGCCGGAGCGGGGGCGCTCCCGCGGTGGCGCAGCGACAGCAGGTAGCCCAGACCGAGCACGATGGCCGTGCCGATCGCCGTGTACCACGTGAACCCGACCAGGCCCGGCGCGAAGAGGAAGAGGCAGGCCATCGTCGCGACGGCCGCAGCGAAGGCGACGGCGGCGTCGGCCTGGCGGGCCCGGTGGACCCACAGGCCCAGGAAGAACGCGCCCAGGAGGCCGCCGTAGGTGATGCTGGCCACGGACAGGCCCAGTTCGACGACGGGGGTGTCCGTCCCGGTGAACAACGCCCCCGCACCGACGAACACCAGCCCCCACCCGAGGGTGAACAGGCGCCCGAGCCGCAGCCCCTGGACGTCGGTGAGGGGGCGGCGGGCGAACCGCTCGTAGAGGTCGGCCATGGTGGAGGACGACAGCGCCGACAGGGACGAGGACAGGGTGCTCATCGCGGCCGCCATGATGCCGGCGAGCAGGAGCCCCGACAGGCCCGTGGGCAGCCCCTCGACGATGAACACCGGGAACAGCTCGTCGGAGTTGGCGAGGCCGAGCCGCTCGGTCGAGGCGCCCTCGAAGTAGGAGTACAGGGCCAGGCCGACCGTGAGGAACAGGGCGAACTGGAGGAAGACCACGACGGCGCTGCCGATCACCGCCTTCTGCGCGTCGCGGAGGCTGCGGCAGCCCAGCAGCCGCTGCACGATGATCTGGTCCGCGCCGTGCGAGGCGGTGGAGAGCAGGGCCCCTCCCAGTACCGCGGTGACCGTGGCGTACGGCGAGGAGACCGGGTTCGACGTGAAGTCGAGGAACCGGGTCTTGCCCTCCTCCGCGGCGACCGCGAGGAAGTTCACGTCGAGGCTCTCGACGATGACGACGAGGGCGACGACGCCTCCGAGCACGTACAGCGCCATCTGGAGGACGTCCACCCACACCACCGCCCTGATGCCGCCGATGAGGGTGTAGAGGACGGTGACCCCGCCGAGCAGGGCGATGATCGTGAAGTAGGGCAGTTCGATCCCGTAGGAGTCCAGGACGATCTTCATGGGGATGGCGGCGGCGAACATCCGCACACCGTCCGCGAGGAGCCGGGTGAACAGGAACGTCACCGAGGCCGTGCTCTGCATGCCCCGGCCGAAGCGCAGGCCGAGGTAGGCGTAGGCCGTGGTCATCTCGCCCTGGTAGTACCGGGGCAGCAGCACGAACGCGACGACGACGCGCCCGATGAGGTAGCCGACCGCCACCTGGAGGAAGGTCACGTCCCCCAGGTAGGCCACGCCGGGGAGGCTGATGACGGTCAGGGCGCTGGTCTCGGTGGCCACGACGGACAGGCAGACCGCCCACCAGGGCAGGTCGCGGCCGCCGATGAAGTAGTCGCGTGTGTTGCGCTGGCGGCCGGACAGCCTCAGGCCGAGCCATGCCGAGCACAGCAGGTACACCACGATGACCGCGAGATCGACGGCGTGCACGGGGCGGCTCCGGGAGGTGGGGGGCGGGGCGGGCGGGTCACGGCGCCGGGGTCGGTGCGGCATGTGCGGGGCGGGGCGGGCTCAGGGCGCCGGCGCGTCGACCCTCAGGCGCGCGGGTGCGACGGCCGCCGGTTCGGGCAGCCGGAGCGGTCCGGCCCCCGGGGTGAGGCGGCCGGCGAGCGACGGGCGGCGCGCGCCCGTGCAGCCGGGGAGGGACCCGGCGATCCCGTGCCAGGTGAGGAAGCCGATCAGTGCGAACAGGTAGGCCTCCTTGGCGTCGCTGTCCAGTCCGAGGGCGTCGAACGGCCGGAGCCGCGCCGGTGCGAGCCGGGCGGCGATCCGGTCCATGAGCACCGGGTTGCGCGTGCCGCCGCCGGACGCGAACACGTCGGCGGGCCCGTAGGGCCGCAGCGCGTCCGCGACGGTGACGGCGGTGAGCTCGGCCAGGGTGGCCAGCAGGTCGGCGTCCTCCGGTGTTCCCGCGCGCCGCAGCGCCTCGTCGAGGTGGCCGGGGCCGAACAGCTCCGGACCGGTGGACTTGGGCGGGGCCAGCCCGTAGTACGGCTCGGCGAGCAGGAGTTCGAGCAGGGCGGGGTCGGGGCGGCCGGCCCCGGCCAGGGCGCCGTCGGCGTCGAGGTCGGCGCGCCCGCCGGTCGCCCGGCGCACCGCGGCGTCCATCAGGGCGTTGCCCGGACCGGTGTCGAAGGCCACGGGCGGGGTCCCGTCCCGGACGACGGTGACGTTGGCGATGCCGCCGAGGTTCAGTGCGGCCGCGGGTTCGGCGCGCCCGCCGAGGAGGAGGACGTCCAGCAGTGCGGCCAGCGGCGCGCCCTGGCCCCCGGCCGCCACGTCGGCCGTGCGCAGGTCCGACACGACCGGCAGGCCGGTGGCCCCGGCGATCCACGCGGGCTGGCCGAGTTGGAGGGTCCCGTGCACCGAGGCCCCCTCGGCCCAGTGGAAGAGGGTCTGGCCGTGCGAGGCCACCAGGTCCGCGCGTCCTCCGGCGAGCTCGTCCGCGCCCAGGCGCGCGGCCTCGGCGAACGCCTGCCCGATGCGGGTGTCGAGCCGGCACACGGCCTGCATGGTGGTCGCCGCGGGAGGGAGGGCGTCGCGGAGCTCCTTGCGCAGGTCGGCCGGGTAGGGGACGGTGCGGTGGCCCAGCGGCGCCAGACGGACCAGGTCCGCGTCCAGTTCCAGGCGTGCGGCGGCGACGTCGATCCCGTCGGCCGAGGTTCCGGAGGACAGCCCGAGGACGATCACGGGGCCTCCGCTCCGGGGACGGCGGTGCCCCGGCGGCGCGTTCCGGGCCCCGCCCGGAACGTTCGGACACGTCCGGCAACCATCCGCACCTCCGGTCGCTGTCTGCCCACCAGGCTTATACCGTGTGTGACGCCCGCGTCAATCCCCCTTGTCCGTCCTGTGGACGCGGCCGGGGGCGGCCGACCGCGTCGCGCGGCCGGGACGCCCGGCGCTCAGGTGGGGGTGGGCGGCGGCGGGGTCCAGGGGTGGACCCGGGGGGCGGTGGAGGTGACCCCGTACTCGCCCTTGAGGCGCTCGGGTATCGCGTACTGCATGATCCGGCCGCGGGTGAGGGAGCTGAGCTCCAGGTGGGTGGTGAGGTGGCCGAGGCGGTCCAGGGCCCACGCGCCCAGGGGTGAGCGGTCCTCGATGCGCTCGAGGATCCCGAGCAGGGCGGGCGAGGCCTTGACGGCCGTGTCCCAGCCGGTGCGCGGGACCTGGAGCCAGTCGGCGCAGGTGTCGCCCATGAGGTAGCGGATGAGGGCGGCGACGACCGGGTCCAGGACGGTCCCCGGGACGACCTCCTCGTAGAGCTCGATGAGCCTGCGGGTCAGCAGCGCCCCCTCCTCGGAGGGGCCCATGTGCCGGGTCATGTAGAGGTCGGAGAACCGGCGGCCGGCCGCCGCGTCGGCCGGGGCGTGTTCGGGGCTGATGCCGAGCATCGCACCGACGACGCGCCAGGCGTAGAAGTAGGACTCCGCGCCGTCGGTGGACATGTGGATGCCCAGCCGGTGGAGCGCGTCCAGGACCTGGATGGAGAACATCATCTGGCCGCCGATCATGTCCTCCTGGCAGATCGGCGTGCCGAGGGCCGCCTCGTCCCAGCGCCCCTCGCGGCGCATGTGGTGGCGGATCGAGGCGTGCAGCAGGCGCACCTTCTGCGCGGCGGGGACGAACCGGCTCCCCGCCTCGAACGCGTCGGGCTGCATGAGGTAGACGGTGAACTGCCCCGTCTCCGCCATCCTCCGGGAGGGGTACTCCAGGGCGTGGGTCGCGCTGAGCAGCCTGGCCACGTGCGGCACGACGTAGCAGGCGGGCATCGAGGCGAAGGCCAGGGCGGTCGAGATGTGCACGTTGTTGTCGATGAAGAACAGCCGGGCCTTCTCCATCTCGCCCCAGTCGACCCAGTCCGGCGGTGCGGCGGTGGTGTGCAGGTACTCGCGGGCGACGTCGGGGAGCCCGTCGGGGAGCTCCTGGCCGACCGTGGTGAAGTAGCGCATGAGGGTGTTGAACTTGCCGACCTCGCCGCGCTCGAAGAGCGCGGCCACCGTCGCGTCCGCGAGTTCGTCCCCCATGAGCCGCATCGCGTCCATGGTTTCGTGGGTGTAGGGCATGAGGGCCTTGCCTTTCGACGGTTCAGGACTGGCGGGCCGCGGCCGAGGCGACCATCAGGGACAGGGCCTCGGCGGCCCCGTGCGGGAGGTCCGCGCGGGCGAGGGCGTCGTTCGCGGCCCGCACGCGCAGGGTGATCATCTCCTCGATCCGCTCGGGGGCCCCGGTGCGCAGCATGATCGTCCGCACCCTCTCCAGGCCCTCGCCGTCCAGGCCGCGGCGGCCGAGCAGGCCGCGCAGCTCCCGGCGCTCGGCCGCGGTGGAGGCCGACCAGGTCTCGGCGAGCAGTGCGGTCGGCCGGTTGCCCCGGACGTCGTCGAGGTTCGACTTGCCCGTGCGCTTTGGGTCGCCGAACAGCCCGAGCAGGTCGTCGCGCAGCTGGAACGCCTCGCCCAGGGGGAGGCCGTAGGAGGTGAAGGCCTCCATCAGCGTCCCCGGCGCGCCGGCCAGGGCGCCGCCGATGTGCAGCGGGTGCTCGACCGTGTACTTGGCCGTCTTGTACCGGATCACCTGGAGCGAGCGGGCCGTGTCGGGCGGGGCCCCCGTGCGCAGGACCTCCAGGCACTCCCCGGCGATCAGCTCCCGGGCCATGACCGCCCACAGGTCGCGGGCACGGGACAGGTAGGCGGAGGGCAGGCCGCAGGAGAGGAACATCTGCGCCGCCCAGGCGATCAGCAGGTCCCCGGTCAGCATGGCGAGGGCGCGGCCGCCCGCCTGGGAGCGCGCCCGGCCGCCGAGGGCGGCCCCCAGTGCGGCGTGGGCGCTCGGCACGCCGTGCCGCGTCGGGCTCTCGTCGATCAGGTCGTCGTGGACGACGGCCGCGGCGTGCAGCAGCTCCATCGCGGCGGCGGCGCGGACGAGCGCGTCGCTGTCCGGCTGGCCGGCCGCGCGCCACCCCCAGTAGCAGAACGCGGCGCGCAGGCGCTTGCCGCCGGCCACCGCCACGGACAACTGCTCGGCCACCGGCAGCAGGTCGGCGTCGACGGCGGCGAACCGGTCCGCCTCCTCCCGCACGAACTCCCGGAGCACCGCGTCCACCCTGGTCCGGAGCAGTGCCTGCTCCGGGGTCTCAGGCATCGCCCTGTCCGGTGCGGGAGGCGACCCGCCGTGCGAGCACCTCCATGTGGCACTCGGGCGTCCGACCGTACCTTCGCAGGGCGAGCCGTCCCCGCTCCCGCAGGTCGTCCCGGCCGTCCCGGGCGAGGTCGGCCAGATCGGACCGGCCCAGCAGCGATTTCGCCTGCCGCAGGGCCGCGCCCATGCGGTCGAGCGCGAGGTCGGCCACCCCTGCCGCGACGAGCAGCGGCTCGCCCACGTCCCGGGTCTCCCCGCCGTCACCGGTGTGCACCACGGTGCTCCCCCATCTCCAGACGATACGAAAGGGACGAGGGACCGCAATGGAGAACGTACCGGAAATCCAGGGAAAGAGGAGTCCGGACGGACGGATATCAAATGCGCTTCCCTTGTCGAGCGATCATCTTCCGCCATCGTCGACTTTGTCAACACAATGGTGTTTCCGGACCGAGTACAAGGCGACCGAAACAAGAAGAGAGACCCTGATCAGTCGGGATGGCCTGGAATCCAACAAACACACCCGGAACCCGGCACCGCCCCACCGGCCCCCTTGATGCCATTGACGGAGCCAGCGTCGCTTTTATACGAAATAAGATAAATGTGAATTACGGGGAGCATCGCCGTCCGGCGGAGAAACCCCGTGGGCCGCCCGGCGCGTCACACGGGAAGCGGTGCGACCGGCTCCGGCCCGGGGGCGCCGGGGCGCCCCCACCGCTCACGACAGGACCCTGTCCAGTTCGGCCCGCAGGGCCTCCTCGGCCTCCGGCGCGGAGAGGCCGCCGATCAGCACGCGCATGGACAGGCCGTCGGCGGTGGCGATCAGCGAGCGGGCCGCCGCGCGGGGGTCGGCGAGGCCGGGGGCGATCCCGGCGAGCAGCCGGGCCGCCTCGGCCTCCGCCCCGTCCTTGGCCCCGGCCAGGACTCGGGCCAGCTCCGGGTGGTGGAAACCGGCGGCGACGTACTGGTGGAACACCGAGACCCCGACCCGGTCCGTCTCCGCCCGGGGAACGGCATGGCCGACCAGCCGCCACAGCGCCTCGCGGTCGTCGGCACCGCGGGTGGCCTCGGTATGGAGTCGCGCGGCCTCCGAGAGCATCTCCTCCAGGCCGGCCCGCAGGAGCTCGTCCTTGCTCGGGAACCAGTACTGGATCCGCCCGACCGACGCCCCGGCGGCCGAGGCCACGTTGCGGATGGACACCGCGCCCATGCCGCCCTCCGCCATCACCCGCCACACCGCCCGGATGATGGCGGTCCTTCGTTCGTCCGGCCCGGAGCTGTCCATACCGCCATCATAACCAAGGACAATACGAACGTATTGCCGGGGTGTACACTCGGAGCACGGTCCAATACGACTGTATTTCCGGGGGTTCCCATGAGTGACAGGCCCGAGCGCCGGACCCGGCGCCGCCGCGTGCTGCAGGTCCTGGCGGCACTGGTGGTGGCGTGGCTGGTGGTGGACAAGGCCGCCTCGGTCGCGGCGTCCGAACCGGAGGTGGGCCACTGGCTCAGCCGCGAGGGGTTCGAGTCCTACCGGGCCGCCTACGACGACGTGATGGCGGCCCTGCCCGCGCCGACCCGCACCCACGACGTCGCCACCGGGTACGGCGCCGTGCGGGTGTACGAGTGGGCCGCCCCGGGGGACGGGGCGGAGGGCGGGCTGCCGGTGGTGCTCCTGCCGGGGACCCGCTCCGGCGCACCGATGTGGGGCGAGAACCTCACCCACTGGATCGGCCGGCGCACCGTCTACGCCATGGACGCGGTCGGCGACGCGGGCATGTCGACCCAGTCGGTGCCCCTCTCCTCCTTCGACGAGCAGGCCGCGTGGGTGGAGCAGACCCTCGCGGGACTCGGCCTCGAACGGGCGCACGTGGTCGGGCACTCCTTCGGCGGGGCGATCGCGGCCACCCATGCGCTCGCCCACCCCGGCCGCGTGGCCTCCCTGACCCTGCTCGAACCGGTGATGGTGCTGCACGGGCTGCCCGCCTCGACCTACCTGTGGTCGGTCCTGCTCTTCCTGCCGGGGCCGCAGTCGTGGAAGGACCGCGCGCTGGCGGGGATCGGGGGCGTCTCGGTCGAGGAGGTCCGCGAGCGCACGCCGATGTCGGTGATGATCGACGAGGGGTCGCGGCACTACTCCGCCGTCTCCCTGACGCCCCGGACGCTCACCGACGGGGAGTGGCGGTCGCTGTCCGTGCCGGTGCGGGTCGACCTGGCCGCCGACAAGTCCCTGGCGGGCGGCCGGGAGGCCGCGGACCGCGCCCGGGCCCTGGGCCTGGAACCGGTCACCGTCTGGCCGGACACCACCCACTCCCTCCCCATGCAGGCCGCCGAACGGCTCGGCACGGAACTGGAGGGGTACTGGGCCGCCCACGACCGGTGAATGAGGGCGTGGCCGCGTCCCCCGGCCGCCGCTGCGGTCAGAGCACCTTCCGGGCGCCCGGAAGCGCGCGCACCGCGAACGCCAGCGCCCAGCAGAGCGGTACCGCGAGGACGGCCAGGAGCGCGAACTTCGCCACGGCGGGGGCCTGCACGCCGCTGAGCGCGTGGCCCAGCGCGACCAGGACGACCGGGTGGACCAGGTAGACGGCGTAGGCGTGCGTCGACAGGAACCGGAGGCGGCGTCCCTGGTGGCCGAGTCGCTCCCGGAACAGCACCAGCAGGCCCAGGCCGATGCCGACGGCGAGCGTGGAGTCGCAGGCCGCCATCGCCAGGGACTGCCAGGTGCCGTGGCCCAGGAACGCCGTTCCGCCGGCGGAGCCGACGGCGAGGAGGACGATCCCGACCGCGGCGACGGCCGCGGCGGCGGACCCGGTCCGGCCGGTCCGCCGGGAGAGGCCCTCCAGCCATCCGCGCCGGGCCGCGACCAGCCCGACGGCGAACAGCGCCGCGTACTGCGGCAGGTAGGCGGGTGTGGGCAGGTCCAGGACCGGCAGGGGGTCGCCCATCGGCAGCACGATGCGCCACAGGTAGGTCACCAGGGCCAGCCCGAGGGTGAACCCGACGATCGCGACGGCGCCCGGCGCCCGGCCCGTGGCCGGGGCGGGGGCGGGGGCCGGGGCCGGGGAGGAGGCGGGGGCGGGGGCCGTCCCGGACGTGTGCCCCTCCTTTCCGGCCGCCAGGTGTCGCCAGAGGACGTAGAGGGCGCTGAACACGAGCAGGACTTCGACGAACCACATCGGCCCCGGTGTGAACGAGTGCAGGTAGTACTGCCAGTAGGGCAGCTCCGCCCCCTGCCGGGCGGCGGCGTCCCTCGCCTCGGCGTAGGCGCCGAAGGTCACCAGGGGTCGGAGCAGCAGCAGCCAGACCAGCAGCGGGACCCCCAGGCGCAGCAGCCGTTCCCCGAGGAAGCGCCCGGTCCCCTTGCGGTCGTGGGATCCGGGGACGAAGAGCCCCGAGACGAGGAAGAAGGTCCCCATGAAGAACGCCTGGTTGAGCAGGAGCAGAACGTCCAGGAGCGTTCCCGACGGGTCGGCCGCCGTCTCCACGTAGTACCAGCGCGGGATGTTGCTGTAGGCGATGGCGGCGTGGTGGAGCACCACGAGCAGTGTCAGCGCGGTGCGCAGGTTGTCGACGTAGAGGAGCCGCGGACGGGCGGTGGGCGGCACGGCGGCCGCCCTGTCCATGGGCCGGGTCACCGGTTCGCCCCTTCTCCGGGGTGCCCGGCGCGGGTGGCGTGCTCGAACAGGTCGGCCAGCTCCTCGGCGTGCGCTTCCAGGTCGTGCTCCGGGCGTTTCACCCAGTAGCCGAACATGCCGTCGATCGCGGACTGCACGGTGACGCTCATGACGCGGGGGTCGAACGCGCGGAACTCCCCGGCCTCCTGGCCGCGGCGGAATATCGCCTCCCGCCCCTCGTAGACCTGTTCGTCGAAGGGGGCGTCGTAGCGCCGCTCGCCCTCGGAGCCGCGGAGGTTCCTGAGGACCTCCCCGAGGGCGAGCAGTTGGGCGCGGTGGTCCCGCATGTACTCGGCGACCGAGCGGATGCTCGCCCGCAGCGCGCCGGTCGCCGTGGGCTCCTCCTCGGTCCGCGGCAGGACGAACCGGGCGATGTCGAGGTAGACCTCCTCGACGATCTGCTCCATCAGCTCGGTCTTCCCGGCGAAGTGGTAGGAGATCACGCTCTTGCTGATGCCGGCGCGTTCGGCGACGCGCGCCAGCGAGGTGTTGGCGTAGCCCAGCTCCGAGAGGGTCTCGACGGCGCTCTCGACGATCTGTGCGCGGCGGGCCTCCTCGATGAAGGACGCCCTTTTCTGAACGACTGGCCTGTTTTTCGGCTGCATGGCCTGAAAGTAGCACAAGCGGCCTATGGTGATGGTGCTGAAGTTTCGTGAGGGAAAGAGGTTGTCCGCGATGACGGCCCGGCGGGGCGGCGGACCGGTCCGTGGCACAGAGGGGCCGGGTGGCGCACCCGGCGGGGTACCGCGCCTGCGGCCCGGCCCGGGTCCCTGAGGGAAGGCCCGCGCCGCCGCGAAACCCGGTACCGGCGGGGGCGGGGGGTTTGCTACCGTCGGCGCGGGCGGGCCGTGGAACTTGACCGCGACTTCCGAGAACTGCCTTTCAAGCACCCTTCACGCCGATCGCGCCGCCGCTCCCCGGCCCGCCCTCCCCCCTGCCGCGCCGGAGACCCCATGACCGACACCTACGCCGACCTGCTCGCCTGCGAGGACCTGCTGCTGTTCGCGAGCGCGGCGATCCCCTCGACGGGGCAGCGCGAGTTCCACTCGGGCGCGGCGGAGCAGCGGCTGTCCCTGGAGTTCCTGCACGAGTACGTCCACGGGACCCACCCGGACCCGTACGCGCTGGCGCTGGCGCTGCACGTCAACGACCACAACGCCGCCGCCATCGTCCACCGGCTGCTGTCGAACCCCCGCACCGGCGCGTCCGCCGGGGAGCGGGCGCGGGAGAACGCCCTGATCCGGCGCCGCCTCGCGGAGATGCCGCCCCAGCGCGTGTACCGCCTGTTCGCCCGCCTGGCCCGGGAGCGGGTCAACAACCGGCGCACCCGGGCCACGATGCGCGCGTGGATCGCCGCACGCCCGAACCTGGACCTGGACGCGGTCAAGTACCGGCCGGGGCTGCGCGCTGCGGCCCGGCACGCCCGTGTCACCCTGCCCGAGGAGGTGGGCGTGTTCCTGTTCTCCCCGCCCGGGAAGCGCAGGCGGCACCGATACGGCTCCCCGCTGCTGCGGGCGCACGGGAGGGCCCACTACTCGGCGTCGGACCTGTACGACCTGCCGTACACGGTGGCCGAGGGGTTCGCGGCCCGCCACCGGGTGCCCCGGGGCGTGTTCCTGGAGGGCGTGCGCGAGCGCGCCACCCGTGCGGAGCGGCTGCGGCCGGCGGAGCACCGCGCGGCTACCCGGCGGCGCGCTCCCTGATCCCCTGCGCGACGCCGTCCAGGAGCCAGGAGAGCCCCGCCTCGAACACCTCCTCGGTGCCGGGGGCACCGGTGAGGCGCTCGATCGCCGGGTAGCGGCCGGGCTCCGCGTGCGTCTCCAGGAAGGCGTCCTGCACCGTGTCCCACGTGCGGCCGTCGGGGGTGGTCCACCGCGCGGCCCGGTCGGCCTCGACCGCCTTCGCGACGTGGCCACGGATGTAGCCGTCGACGGCCTCGACGACCGTGAGCGCCTCGTGGCCGGTCAGGCCGGTGCCGTCGAAGACGCGGAGCGCGGAGTCGGTCCAGGCGAAGGCGTGGGGGCCGACGGGCTGCGCGGCGCCCATCAGGCGGACGAGCCAGGGGTGTTCGCGGTACGCGCGCAGGTTCTCGCGCGCCCACGCCTCGACGCGCTCCCGCCAGTCCCCCGGGCGGGTGTGCGGCAGCGGCGCCTCGCCGATCATCGTGTCCACCATCAGGGCGATCAGGGCCGCCTTGTCGGGGATGTAGGTGTACAGGGTGGCCGCCCCCACGCCGAGCCTGGCCGCGAGACCGCGCATGGACAGGGCGTCGACGCCCTCCTGCTCCGCGATCTCCAGGGCGGCTCCGACGAGGGCGTCGACGGTGAGGTGGTGCCGGGGCCCGCGCCGGGGTCGCCCCGGCCCGTCCCACAGCAGCCCGAGGGTGGTCGTGGGGTCGTCGGCGGTCGCCACCGTTGTCTCCTCCCGAGAACTCCGTACACTGTTCGAAGAGTCGAACGGTGTACGGAGTTTATCTCGGGGAGGCCCCCATGCCCGAACAGACACCCCCGCCGGAGCGGGAATCCCGGCCCGGGCAGGAGCCCCCGGCGGAGCGGGGTGCGGGCCTCTCCCCGCCGGCCTCCGCCCCGCCGGCGCCCCCGCCGCGGGCGGCGCCCCTGCTGCGGACGGCCGTCGTCGCGGCGGCCGCGACCGGGATCGGGGCCCTCGCCGCCGCCTCCACCGTCCTGTTCCCGGGCCCGGGTGCCTCCGCGGAGGCACCGCTCGCCCTGGCCGTGCGCGCCGCCTTCACCGTGGCCGGGACCGTGCCCCTGGTGTGGGCCGCCGCCCGCTTCCTGGACCGCCGCCCCCTGGCCGCGTTCGGTCTGGGCCGGTACCCGAGGGGCTGGGCCGTACCCCTGGCCGCCCTGGTGGCGACACTGCTCGCCACCGCGCTGTTCCTGGTGACCGCGGTGGCGGTGGGCGCGGCCTCCGTCGACCCCGGCGCCGCGGTCGGCGACGCCCCGGCCCTGGCCGTCGTGCTCCCGCTGCTCGTGCTGGCACAGCTGCTGCCCGAGGAACTGGTGTTCCGCGGCTACGCGCAGAAGGTCCTGGGCGAGCGCTTCTCCCCCTGGGCGGCCCTCCTGCTCCAGGCCGCGCTGTTCGCCGTGTCGGCCGCGCTGGTCGTCGGCGCGTACGCGAACGCGGTCCACCTGTTCCTCCTGGGGGTGTTCACCGGGGTCCTGCGCATGACCACCGGTGAGGTGTGGACGGTGCTCGCGACACGCACGGCCCTGGCCGCCGGAGGACTCGTCTACACCGCGCTCGACCTGCGCCTGCTCCAGGCGGTCGGGCTGTGGGAGGCGCTGCTGGTGTTCGGGCCCGCACTGGCCGCCGTCTGGGCCGTGACCTCGCTCCGGAGCCGGCGCCCCGACCTCGCCGCTGCCGTCCCGGACGCCGTGCCCGGGCCCCGCCGCGAGCTCGGGCAGAAGGGCATCCTGTACGACGTCGGCTCCAGTTACCTGCCGGGGCAGCACTCGCGCCCCCGGTGGCGTCCCGACGTGGTGGACGAGGAGATGCGGGTGATCCGCGAGGACCTGCACTGCACGGCGGTGACCGTCTTCGGGGAGGACCTGGGGCGGCTGGAGGAGGCCGCCCGCCTCGCCCTGGACCGCGGTCTGTACGTGTGGGTCCAGCCCCGGCTGGTCGACGGCGCCCGACAGGAGGCTGTCGCCCGCCTCGCGCGGACGGCGGAGTTCTCCGAGCGGCTGCGCGAAGAGCACCCGGAGCGGGTCGGCGTCAACGTGGGCTGCGAGCTCAGCATGTTCGCGCGGGGCATCGTCCCCGGCCGCGACTTCGAGGCGCGTACCAGGTCACTCGGCCTGCTGTCCCCGCTGTTCCCGCTGTTCAACCACCGCCTCAACCGCCTCCTGGGCGAGCTGGCCGCCACCGCCCGGGCCCGGTTCGGCGGACCGATCACCTACGGCTCGGGAACCTGGGAGAGGGTGGACTGGACCCCGTTCGACGTCATCGGGGTGGACTACTACCTGGACATCCTGACCCGCGCCACCTACCGGCAGGGGCTGCGGCGGCTGCGGGCGACGGGCAAACCGGTCCTGGTCACCGAGTTCGGCTGCTGCTCCTACGAGGCGGCGCGGTACCAGGGCGGGTCGGGCGGCGACATCATGGACTGGGACGACCTGGACGACCGCCGGGTCACGGGCGGCCACGTCCGGGACGAACGCGTGCAGGCCGAGGTCATCGGCGAACTGCTGGACGTGTACGAGACCGAGGACGTGATGGGCGCGTTCGTGTGCATGTTCGTCGAGGGGGACTGCCGCTACTCCCCCGACCCCGCCCGCGACCTGGACATGGCGAGCTTCGGGATCGTGCGCCCACCGCCGCTGGAGTCGGGACTGTCCCCCGACGACGGCCACTGGGAGCCGAAGGAGGCCTTCCGCACCCTCGCCGCCCGCTACGCCGCGACGGTCCCGGCCGAGGGCTCCTGAGCCTCCCCGCCCCGGTCCGGGCGGGCCCACGGGCGGCCTCGGGGACGGCCGGGGCCCGGCGGCCGAGCGCGCCGGGGCCCGGCGGGCCGGGCCGTCAGACGTGCGGGGCCCAGAAGCCGGACAGCCTCGCGACTCCGTGCTCCACGCCCTTCCAGCTCCCGGTGAAGCTCAGCACCGCGATCGCGGACGTCGGGAACCCGGAGCGGTTCATCCGGGGGAGCAGGTCGCCCTCGGCCTCACCGGCGAGCGCGTCGGCGAGGGCGTGCACGCCCGGGTTGTGGCCGACGACCAGCAGGTGCGCGACCTCGTCGTCGACCTCGTTGAGCAGGGCGACCAGCTCGCCCACCGACGCCTCGTAGAGCCGGTCCTCGTAGACGGTCCTGGGGCGCTGCGCGAGTTCGGCGGCGGCGAGCTTCCAGGTCTCCCGGCAGCGCGCGGCCGTCGAGCACAGGGCGAGGTCGGTCAGGAGTCCCGAGCCGGCCAGCCACCTCCCTGCGGCCGGGGCGTCCTTCCTCCCCCGTTCCGCGAGCGGGCGTTCGTGGTCGTCCGCGTCGTTCCACTCGGCCTTGCCGTGGCGGAGGAGCGTGATGGTGCGTGTGGTTTCACTCATACCCCGATGCTGTCACGGTGCGTAGTCGCGTGACGGGTGTTCGGAGGAAACGGCTCCGGGTCCCCGTTCCCGCACCGGCACACCTTGCACGAGATCGTGCACGTGACGGACGGTGACGGCGGGCACCTCATCGGCCGGCGGCGATGTCCGTCCACCCCTCCCCGGGGTCCTCACCGCCGGCCAGGCGCACCGCGGGGCGGGGTGCCGGGGCTCAGGCCCCTGTCCCCCCGGAGGGGCGGAGCGTGGACTGGGCCCACTGCACCAGCACCGCGCAGGTCTGGACGAGCTCGGTGCGCAGCTCCTCGTCGGTCGCGGCGGCGCGCGCCTCGCACAGCTCCTCGAAGGCCAGGTCCCACCAGGTCGGTGCGGCCCCGGCGCGGTCGACCCGGGCCCTGGCCCGCCCGGCCTGTTCCCCGTGCTCGGGCCCCGTGCCCGGGGACAGGCGCTGGACCCCGAACAGGGTCTGCTGGCGCCTCCGCTCCTCGGCGACGCCCTCCAGGAGCAGGGCGAGGGAGCCCGCCACCCCGGCGTCCCCCAGCACGGCCTCCTCCGCCCCGGCGGGTCGGCGCGCGGGGAAGGGGGTGCGGGTCCGGTGCTGGGAGAACCGTTCGCCGGTCAGGGCGTGGGCGAGGGCCTGCGCGCAGTAGCCGACCGTCCCCTCGGGAAGCCGGTGGGCGGGGAACCAGGCGACCTCCGTGTGCTTGTGGGGTTCGCGGTTGGCGACAGCGCCGTCCCACCGCCTGCACACGAAGAAGAAGTGGACCCACTCCGCGCCCTCCTGGCTGTGGACGACGTGGGCGAACTCCAGGTCCGGGGGTTCGACCCGGACACCGAGCTCCTCGCCGCACTCGCGCACCGCCGCGGACACGACGTCCTCGCCCGGGTCGACCTTGCCGGCCGCGCCGGCGTGCCACAGGCCGGGGGCGTAGGCCGCGTCGGGGGACCGCCGCGCCAGCAGGACCTTTCCGCCGCGCAGGAGGAGCACGTGGGCGCTCAGGGAGGGGGCGGCGGGGCCCGAGTTCTTCTCGAACACACGTTTGACCATGGGGCCATCCTGCCGTGGGGGCGGCCCCTGCGGGCGCCCTTTCCGGACATCGTCGCGGTGGGCCCCTCCCCCGCCCGCCGCAGGGCGTCGCGGCGGCCGGGGCCGCGCCCCGGGCCGGGGCGGCGAGCGCCGCCCCGGCCCCCGGATCACGCGCTGTACCGGTAGGCCGGGTAGGTGAGGTACCCCTGGTCTCCGCCCTGGTAGTAGACGGCCTCGTCGACCGGCTCGACGGGAAGTCCGGCACGGAGGCGCTCGACCAGGTCGGGGTTGGAGATGAAGGCGCGGCCGAAGCTGATCAGGTCGGCTCCCAGTCCGAGCCAGCGGTCGGCCGCGGCCCGGTCGACCTGCTCGGGTCCCATGGGCACGGACGGGTTCATGATCAGGGTCGAGGGCCAGGCACGGCGCAGGTCCAGCAGGAGCTCGTCGGGGGCGGTGGCCTCCAGGTGGACGTAGGCCACGCCGAGCCGGGCCAGCTCCCGCAGCAGGGCGGCGTAGAGCTCGGGCACGTCGGTCTCGGAGGCCCCCCAGAAGGCCGCGCCCGGCGAGAGCCGGACACCGGTCCGGTCCGCGCCCACGGCGTCGGCGGTGGCGGCCGCCGCCTCGACGGCGAAACGGATCCGGTTGGCCACCGACCCCCCGTAGACGTCCGTGCGCAGGTTGGCCTCCGAGGAGAGGAACTGCGAGATGAGGTAGCCGTTGGCCCCGTGCAGCTCCACCCCGTCGAACCCGGCCCGCACGGCGCGCCGGGCCGCCTCCGCGTAGGAGTGCGCCTGCGGGGCCACCTCCTCCGTCTCCAGCGCGCGCGGCACCGGCGCCGGCTGCGGACCGGCCGGGGTGAACACGTCGCCCACGGCGGCGACGGCCGAGGGTCCGACCGGCCGCATACCGGTGGTGTCGGGGTGCGAGACCCGGCCGCCGTGCATGATCTGGGCGAAGATCCGCCCGCCGTTGGCGTGGACCGCGTCGGTCACCGGCCTCCAGGAGGCCGCGGCCTCCTCGGTGTGGAGACCCGGCGTGCCGGGGTTGGACCGGCCGACCGCGTTGGGGTGCGCCCCCTCGCCGATGATGAGGCCGGCGGTGGCCCGCTGGGCGTAGTACGCGGCCATGGACGGGGTCGCCGTCCCGTCTGCGGCGGCGCGCACGCGGCTCATCGGGGCCATCACCACCCGGTTGGGCAGGGTCAGGCCGCCGAGCCGGTACGGCTGGAGAAGTGCGGTCACGGGAGGACTCCTTCGCGTTCTGTGAGGCGGGGTGGGTACGGTGGCTACGCTAAAACCTGACATCTATGTGAGGGGCAAGTGCTGTGTCGCAGGTCACGACAAGGGGAGCCATGAGGATCGGGGAGCTCGCGGCACGGAGCGGTGTGAGCATCCGGCTGCTGCGCTACTACGAGGAGCAGGGGCTGCTCAGGAGCACGCGCAGCGCCGCCGGGCAGCGGCACTACACCGACGACGCCGTCGAGCGCGTGGCGTTCATCCGCAGGCTGCTGGCCGCCGGGGTCTCCAGCCGGGTGATCGCCGAGGTGCTGCCCTGCGCCGAGACGCCCGGCGAGGAGACCTTCGACAGCGCGATGCGGCGCATGGAGCTGGAGCGCGCCCGGATCACCGGGGAGATCGGCGACCTGGTGCGCAGACGGGAGGCGCTCGACGCACTGGTGGCCGAGGCGCACGAGTACCGGAGGCGGCTGGTCGCGAGCGGCCCGGTCTGAACCGTCGGCCCCCTCGGCCCCCGGCCGCGCCGACCGGGGCGCCGAAACGCGGCAGCGGCCCGGAACCGCCCTGTAGCGTGGAGAGCCGGCGGCGGCGACCGCCGCGCCGGGTCCCGGCCGGACCGACCAGGCCCTCCACCGGGACCGCACGCCCCCGACCCGAGGAACCGGACGCCCCATGATCGCCCAGACCCCCGTCACCCTGAACGGGCGCGCCTTCAGCTACCTCGACTTCGGCGGGGGCGGCGTCCCGCTGATCGCCCTGCACGGGACGTTCGGCCGCGCCGCCTCCTTCGCCGGCCTCGCGCCGTACCTGGCCCCGGACTTCCGGGTCATCGCCCTCGACCAGCGCGGCCACGGGCTCTCCGAGCACGGCGGCGACCTCGGCCGCGACGCCTTCGTCGGGGACGCGGCCGCGTTCCTGGAACACCTCGGCGCCGGCCCGGCGTTCGTCCTCGGCCACTCCCTCGGCGGGGTGACCGCCTACCAGCTGGCGGCACGCCGCCCCGAGCTGGTGCGCGCCCTGGTGGTGGAGGACATCGGGGCCGTCACGGACGCCTCCGAGGTCGAGAACCCGGTGTTCGACACCACCTCGTGGCCGACGGCCTTTCCGAACCGGGAGGCGCTGGCGGAGTTCCTCACCCGCCAGGGCGTGCCCGCGCTCGGGTACTTCACGGACAGCGCCTACGAGCACGACGGGACCTGGCGCCTGCGGTTCGACCACCGGGACATGCTGGCGGCCCAGCAGGGCAACACCGGGGACTTCTGGGCCGACTGGCTGGGCTCGGACTGTCCCGCCCTGCTCCTCCGCGGCGGCCTGAGCCCGCTGCTGTCGGCCCGGCAGGCCGGTGAGATGGCCGAGCGCCGGCCCGGTACCCGGCTGCGGGTGCTGCCGGGGTGCGGGCACTGGGTGCACCGCGACGACCCGTCGGGCTACGCCCTGGCCGTGCGGGACTTCCTGCGCACGGTCCCCGCCGCCTGATCCCCGGGGCCGTCCGGTCCCGGTCGCCGGAGCCGGTGGAGGGACCACGGCGGCGGCGAGGCCGCGCGCCTCGCACCAGTCCCCCGGCCGCGGTCCGCGCGCGCCCGTCCGCCACCCCTCCATCTCCTCCGTCCAGGCCGGTACGGGCACGTCGTTCCGTTCCGCCGCCGGTGCGGGGACGCCGGTGCGCACCCCGCCGCCCTCGGGGCGAAGGAGCGGGGCGGGCCGGGCCCGCCGGGTGGACCCCGGGTCCGGGGCGTGCCACGGGCGCGTTCACGAAGGCGTGGGCGCGCACGTCCCCGTTCCCTGAGCGCCGCCTCTATTGGACGTCCGGACCCTACCTATTGAGACCTGCACTGACAACTTCTGCTTGACGATCGACATAAGACCGACGTACGGTTCGAGGCAGCCAGGTGAGGCAGATCACAAACCCGGATGATGTGGTGTCTCCGGACCGTCGGCATGGCCTTCACCGGTCACGAAGAGCTGTACCCCCTGCACCAAGCGGAGTCCGGCGGGGACCACCCGCCGGAACCCCCCTCCACGACGTGGACGGGGCGCCGGCGGACCGGGTCCCCGACGCCCGGCCACCGCGCCGCCCGACCACGACGAGGTCTGCGAGGAAAGGAGCCGGTATGGGCTGAGGCCGATGAGGCGGCACACCCCCGCTTCCCGCACCTGATAGCAGGAACTCCCCGTCAGCCCACCGGTCACAGCCACACGGCCCCCACCGGGCCGCGCGACCGCCGGGCCGCCCCTGCCGTCGGCGCCGGCACGCCGCACGGACTCATCGATTCGCTCCCACCCCCAGGTGAGGTTCCGTATGAAGAAGAGACCCCTGCTGACACTGGGCGCACTCGCGGTCGGCGTCACCATGGCGCTGACCGTGACCGCACCGGTCGCGCACGCGGACGAGACCGGCGAGGACGCGTTCTCCACGCTGATCTTCTCCAAGACCACCGGCTTCCGACACGACTCGATCCCCCACGGCGTCGCGCTCGTCGAGGCGCTCGGCGAGGAGCACGGCTTCAGCACCGAGCACACCGAGGACTCCTCGGTGTTCAACGACGAGGACCTGGCCGCCTACGACGCGGTGATCTGGCTCTCCACCACGGGCGACGTGCTCGACGAGGACGAGCAGGCCGCCTTCGAGCGCTACGTCCAGGACGGGGGCGGCTTCGTCGGCGTCCACTCCGCCTCCGACACCCACTACGACTGGGAGTGGTACGGCGACCTCGTCGGCGGCTACTTCTCCAGCCACCCGCCGGGCACGCAGGACGCCCGGGTCGTGGTCAACGACAGGGTCCACCCCTCCACCGAGCACCTCCCGGCCAGCTGGGAACGCCACGACGAGTGGTACGACTTCGACCTGTCCCCCCGCGGCGACGTGCACGTCCTGGCCGGACTCGACGAGGACTCCTACGCGGACCAGGTCGATCCCGGGGGCCAGATGGGATGGGACCACCCGATCGCCTGGTGTCAGGCCTACGACGGCGGCAGGTCCTGGTACACCGGCGGCGGCCACACCGTCGAGTCCTACTCCGAGCCGGAGTTCACCGAGCACCTGCTCGGCGGCCTGCGGTGGGCGGCAGGGGCCGCCGAGGGCGACTGCGGCGCCACGCAGTGGGACAACTTCGAGAAGGTCACCCTCGCGCAGGGCGAGGGCGCCGTGGGCGAGCCCATGGGCCTGGCGGTCCTGCCCGACGGCCGCGTCATGCACATCACCCGCGACGGCGAGGTGCGGCTGTGGTCCCCGGACACCTACACCACCGAGCTGATCGCCCAGGTGCCGGTGTACAACCACGACGAGGACGGGCTACAGGGCATCGCCCTGGATCCGGACTTCGAGGAGAACGGGTGGGTGTACCTGTACTACGCGCCCGTGATCGAGGGCATCCCGCCGGGTGAGGCGCCCGCGGACGGCTCGCCGGAGGACTTCGAGCCCTACGAGGGCCACAACAACCTCTCCCGCTTCCAGTTCGCCGACGGGGACTCCCCCACCCTGGAGCTGGACAGCGAGCAGGTCCTGCTGGAGGTCGGGACCGACCGGGGCATGTGCTGCCACGTCGGCGGCCACATCGACTTCGACTCCGAGGGCAACCTCTACCTGGCCACCGGCGACGACACCAGCGCGTTCGGGTCGGACGGCTACACGCCGATCGACGAGCGCGAGTCGCGCAACCCCGCCTTCGACGCCCAGCGCAGTTCGGCCAACACCGCCGACCTGCGCGGCAAGCTGCTGCGGATCACGCCCACCGACGACGGCGGCTACGAGATCCCCGAGGGCAACCTCTTCCCGCCGGAGGAGTACAGCGGCGAGCAGACCCGGCCCGAGATCTACGCCATGGGCCTGCGCAACCCGTTCCGGTTCACGGTGGACGAGGAGGACGGCACCGTCTACCTGGGCGACTACGGGCCCGACGCCAACGAGCCCGACCCGGACCGGGGGCCGCAGAACACGGTCTCCTGGCACGCCATCTCCGAGCCCGCCAACATCGGCTGGCCCTACTGCATCGGTAACAACAGCGCGTTCGTCGACCACGACTTCGCGTCGGGGACCTCCGGGGAGGCGTTCGACTGCGCCGCTCCGGTCAACGACTCCCCGCGCAACACCGGGCTGGAGGAGCTTCCCCCGGTCACGCCCGCCTCGATCTGGTACAGCTACGAGGAGTCGGAGGAGTTCCCGCAGCTGGGCACGGGCGGCGGCGCCCCGATGGGCGGCCCGGCCTACCGGTTCGACCCCGAACTGGAGTCGGACACCAAGTGGCCCGAGTACTACGACGGCATCCCGCTGTTCTACGAGTGGGACCGCGACTGGATCAAGCAGGTGCACCTGGGCGACGACGGCGACGTCCTGGACATCACCGAGACCGTCCCCGACATCAGCCTGGCCAACCCCATGGACATGGAGTTCGGCCCGGACGGCTCCCTGTACGTGCTGGAGTACGGGTCCGGCTACTTCGGCGGGGCCGCGGACTCGGCGCTGTCGCGCATCGACTACACCGGCGGCGGGACCACCCCGGTCGCCGACATCAGCGCCTCCGCGACCTCGGGACCGGCCCCGCTGGAGGTGGAGTTCTCCGCGGAGGGCTCCCACCACCCCGGCGGCCTGCCCATGGAGTACGCGTGGTCGTTCGGCGACGGCGGGACCTCCGGCGAGGTCTCGCCCACCCACACCTTCGAGGAGGCGGGCCAGTACACGGTCGTGCTGACCGCGACCGACGCCGAAGGGCGCACCGGGACGGCCACCACGACGGTCACCGCGGGCAACACCGCGCCCGACGTCTCCTTCCGGACCCCGCAGGACGGCCAGTACTTCCACTGGGGCGACGAGATCCCCTTCACCGTGGACGTGGAGGACGCCGAGGACGGCTCGGTCGGCGCGGGCATCGACTGCGGCGACGTGGCGGTCACGGCCTCGCTCGGCCACGACCGGCACGCCCACCCGTGGACCCAGTACGACAGCTGCGAGGACGTCAGCCTCACCGAGGTCGACGGCGGCCACGGGCACGACATGAACATCTTCTGGGCGTTGCAGGCCGAGTACACCGACTCCGGCGGGGACGGGGCGCCCGCCCTCACCGGAAGCGACGGGATCACGCTCAAGCCCGCACGGACGCAGGCCCAGTACTTCACCGACAGCCAGGGGGTCCGGACCGAGCCCACCGAGGACGCCGAGGGCGGCCTGGTCAACGTCAGCCACATCGGCTACGGCGACTGGACCTCCTACGAGACCACCAACCTCGTCGGGGTCGAGCAGATGGAGTTCCGTGTCGCCTCCGCGGGGGCGGGCGGAGCGATCGAGGCACGCATGAACGCCCCCGACGGCGAACTGCTCGGCAGCGTCGACGTGCCCTCCACCGGCGGCTGGCAGGAGTGGACCGACGTGACCATGGACGTCGCCGACCCCGGCGAGACCTTCACGCTGTACCTGGTCTTCACCGGTGAGGACACCTCCGCCGAGGACAGCCTGTTCAACCTCAACTACTTCGAGGCGGTCCTGGACGGCCACGGGGGGCACGGCCCTCAGACCGAGCTGACCAGCCCGCAGGACGGCGCGGTCTTCGAGGAGGGCGAGGACGTCCCCCTCTCCGCCGAGGTCGCCGACCACTCCGGGTCCGGAATCGAGAAGGTGGAGTTCCTCGTGGACGGCGAGGTCGTCGCCACGGTGGCCGAGGACCCCTACCAGGCGGTCTGGCAGGGGGCCGCCGAGGGCGAGTACGAGGTCAGCGCCGTGGCCACGGACGGCGACGGCAACACCGGCGCCTCCGGCACCGCCACCGTCACGGTCGAGGCGGGCGGCGCCGAGCCGCCGGAGTGCGCCCCGCCCGAGGCCGAGGACGGCTACACCCCCCTGTGGGACGGCGCGTCGCTCGACGGGTGGACCATGGCGGGCCCGGGCGGCTTCGACGTCGTCGACGACGGCGACGGCTGCGCCCTGGAGACCCGGGGCGGCATGGGGCTGCTCCGGCACGAGACGGAGTGGGAGTCCTACCGGCTGAAGCTGGACTTCCTCGCCTCCGAGGAGTCGGACAACTCCGGTGTCTTCGTCGGCTTCCCCGACCCCGGGGACGACCCCTGGGTCGCCGTCGAGGAGGGCTACGAGATCCAGATCGACGGCTACGGCGCGCCCGACGGCGACCCGGTCCACCGGACCGGTGCCGTCTACGGCTTCCAGGCGGCCGACTCCCACCCCGCGCGGGTCGGCGAGTGGAACGAGATGGAGATCGAGGTGGCCGACCCGGTGATCCGCGTGTGGATCAACGGGGAGCTGGTGAACGAGTTCGAGAGCACCGACCCGGCACGTGACCTGTCCTCGGGCCACATCGGGTTGCAGAACCACGGCGAGGCCGACCGGGTGCTCTTCCGCGACGTCCTGGTCCAGGAACTGGACGCGGTCGAACCGGTCACGTTCGCCGAGGTCCACGAGCGCATCGACGCCCTGGAGGACGACGGCGCGCTGACCAGGTCCGAGGCACGCCGGCTGGTCCCCCAGCTGGAGCTGGCCGAGCACCACCTGAACGTCGGCCGTAACGGGCAGGCCGCACACGCCCTGAACCGGTTCGTCGAGGTGGCCGAGGCGGTCGCCGACGACGCTGCCAGGGAGGAGCTGCTGGAGCTGGCCGACAGGCTGCGTCCCCTCATCGACGACGAGTGACGGGACGCCTCCGGCGGACGCCGCCCCCTCCCCCGGGGGATGGCGTCCACCGGAGGCCCCCTGACCACGGCGGGGCCGGTTCCGGCCAGCCCCGCCACCCCCGCGGTGGCGCCCCGACGGCGAGAACCACGACGTCGCGGCGCCGGGCCCACACGTACGACGAGAAGAAGGTGCCACGGTGTCCGCCAAGAAGGACCGCTCCTCCCCCGACACGCACCGCGAGGCGGCCGAGGCCCCCTCGCCCAAGCTCACCTGGGGGCTGACCGCCGGATCCGTCCTGGTGGTCGCCGCCCTGGTCGCCGTCCTCGTCCTCTCCTTCACCGGGGACGACCGCACCGCCCCCGACCCGGCGCGCGTCGCCGAGCTCCAGGCCTCCGCGCAGGAGCGCGACCGCGCACAGGTCGACCAGCTCGTCGAGCGCGCCGGAGCCGCGCACGAGGTGCTGGTGCCCGTGGTGGAGAGCCTGGACGCGGCCGTCCCGCCCGACGGTTCCACCCCCGCCGGGGACGCCCCCGACGACGGGGAGATCGACTCCTGGCTGACCACCGTCCACGACGCGGCCGGGCACTTCGAGGACGCCCCCTCCGGGAACACCGGCCACAACGTCGCGTACGCGGGGCTGTCCAACGCCGTGGACCTGCTGGGCTCCGCGGTCGTGGCCTACTCCAACGCGGAGCGCGCGCAGGACGCGCAGCAGGCGGAGCTGCTGGAGCTGGCCGGGGACCTGCGCACCCAGGCGGTCCGCGGCTGGTCGGTGGCGGCCACCCAGCTGGACATGGTCAGTGTGGAGTCCGGCCACGGCCACGTCCACCTGTACCTGCCCGCGGAGCCCGGCAGCGGCGCGCTCGGCCCCGACGGCGCACAGCCCGGCGAGGGCGGCGGCACGACCGGGGAGGGCGACGGCGACAGCGGCGACCGGTGACCACACCGTTCCCGGAACGCTCGAAGGCACGGAGAAGGGAGCATGCGTTGACGCGAGTCGGAGTATGGCTGATCGGGGCACGGGGGTCGGTGGCGACCACCGCCGTCCTGGGGGCCCTCGCGGTGCGGTCCGGCGCCGCCGGGCGGACGGGGTGCGTGACCGAGCGGCCCGAATTCGCCGGGGCGCGCCTGCCCGGGATCGGTGACCTGGTCTTCGGCGGCCACGACGTGTCCGAGGCCGGCCTGCGCGAGAGGGCCGAGCGGCTGGCCGGTGCGGGGGTGCTGCCCGCGCACCTGCCGCCGGCCCTCGCCGACGGGCTGGACCGGACCGAGCGCGGTCTGCGCCGGGGCCTGGACGACGTCTCCGGCGGCGTCCGGCGCGGGGACGTGGACCGCCTGGAGGCGGACCTGCGGGAGTTCTCCGAGCGGGAGGCGCTCGAACGCGTCGTGGTGGTGGACCTGTCCAGCACCGAGCCCCGGCCCGGCGCGTACGCCGAGCACACCGACGCCGACGCGCTGGAGGCGGCCCTGGACTCCGGGACCGCGCGGATCCCGGCCAGCTCCGCGTACGCGTACGCGGCCCTGCGCGCGGGCTGCGCGTTCGTGGAGTTCACGCCCAACACCGGACCCCGGCTGCCCGCCCTGGCGCGGCTCGCCGACCGCTCGGGCGTGCCGTGGGCCGGCTCCGACGGCAAGACCGGGGAGACCCTGGTCAAGAGCGCGCTCGCGCCGATGTTCGCCGCCCGGGCGCTGCACGTGCGCTCGTGGTCGTCGGTCAACCTGCTCGGCGGCGGCGACGGCGCCACCCTGGCCGACCCGGCCAACGCCGAGAGCAAGCTCGCGTCCAAGGCCCGGGGGCTGGAGCACATGCTCGGCCACGGGCCGGACGGGCCCCTGCACATCGACTACGTCCCCGACCTGGGGGACGCCAAGGTCGCCTGGGACCACGTCTCGTTCGAGGGGTTCCTGGGGGCGCGGATGTCCCTGCAGTTCACCTGGTCGGGCTACGACTCAGCGCTGGCGGCGCCCCTGGTGCTGGACCTGGCGCGGCTGGCCGCCCACGCCCACCGGCAGGGCCGGAGCGGCCCCCTGCCGGAGCTGGCGTTCTTCTTCAAGGACCCCGTGGGCACCCGTGAACACGGCCTCGCCGAACAGTGGCGGGCCCTGACGTCCTGGTGCGCGGCACCGGCGGAGGAGGCCGAATGAGAGCACGCGACCTGGCGAGGCTGGTACGCCTACCTGCGGCGCTGAGCGTTCCCGGCGACACCCTGGCCGGCGCCGCGGCGGCGGGGGGCCTGCGCGGCCCCGGGGCCTGGGCGCTGCCCGCGGCCTCGGTCTGCCTGTACTGGGCGGGCATGGCCCTCAACGACTACGCCGACCGGGAGGTGGACGCGGTCGAGCGCCCCGAACGCCCCATCCCCTCCGGGGCCGTGCTCCCCGGCGAGGCCCTGGCCGTCGCCTCGGGGCTGACCGTCACGGGCGTGGGCCTGGCCGCGGCGGCGGGCGGACGCCGGGCCGCGGGGGTGGCCACGGCCCTGGCCGCCACCGTGTGGGGCTACGACCTCCTCCTCAAGCAGACCCCGCTGGCCCCGCTGGGCATGGCGGCGGCCCGGGGGCTGGACGTGCTGCTGGGCGCGGGTGCGCGCCCCGCCGACGCGGCCAGGCCCGCGCTGGCGCTGGCCGTCCACACGCTCGGGGTGACCGCCCTGAGCCGGGGCGAGGTGCACGGGACACGGCCCTCCGTCGCGGCGGGGTCGCTGCTGTGCACCCTGGCCGGCGCCGCGCTCGCCGCCGCGCCCGCCCGGCCCGCCCGCGGTCGTGCGGCGGGCGGCGCCGCGGAGAGGGTCCTGGCGGGGGCGCTCGCGGGGCTCTTCGCGGTGAGGGTGGGCTCCGCCCAGGTCAGAGCGCTGGTCGAGCCCGAGGCGCACAACGCCCGCGCGGCGACGGGTGAGGGGATCCGGGGCATGATCCCGCTCCAGGCGGCCCTGCTGGCCGGGCACGGCGCGCCGGGCACCGCGTGCGCGCTCGTCCTCGGCGCGCCCGTGGCGGCGCGGGCGTCCGAGGCGGTGTCGTTCACTTGAGGTTCGGATACGGCACCAACGGCTTCCGGGACCACCGGCTGGACGACGCGCTCGCCCTCCTAGCCGACCTCGGCTACGAGGGGGTGGGGCTGACGCTGGACCACCCGCACCTGGACCCCTTCGCCCCGGACGCCTTCGCGCGCACGGCCCGGATCGGCCGGCGGCTGTCCGAGCTGGGCCTGGCGGTGGTCGTGGAGACCGGCGCCCGCTACCTGATGGACCCGCGCCGCAAGCACGAACCCACCCTGGTCTCCGACGAGGGCGCCGAACGGCGTGTGGACCTGCTGTGCCGCGCCGTGCGCATCGCCGAGGCACTGGGGGCCGAGGCCGTCTCCTTCTGGTCGGGCGTCCTGCCCGCGGGGGTGGACCGGGCGCAGGGCTGGTCGCGGCTGACCTCGGGCGTGGAACGGGTCCTGGCCGCCGCCGACGACCACGGTGTGGACTGCGCGTTCGAACCCGAGCCCGGCATGTTCGCCGAACGGGTCGCCGACGCGCTGGAGCTGCGCGGCCGGCTCGGCGACCCGCCGCGCCTGCGGCTGACCGTCGACGTCGGGCACGGCGTGTGCAACGAACCGGACGGCCCCGAGGGCGCCGTCCGGCGCGCCGGAGCCCTGATCGCCAACGTCCAGCTGGACGACATGCGGCCGGACGTCCACGAGCACCTGGAGTTCGGCGACGGTGAGATCGACCTGCCCGGCGTCCTGGGCGCCCTGGAGGAGGTCGGCTACCGGGGCCTGGCGTCGGTGGAGCTGCCCCGCCACGGGCACGCCGCCCCCGTGGTGGCCGAGCGGTCGATCCGCGCGCTCTCCCGGGCGCTGGCCGCCTCCCGGGCCCGGAGGGCGGAGGTGTGAGCGAGCGGTACGCCTTCCTGGACACGGCCGCGGCGCGCGAGGCCCTCGCCTCCCGGGTCGCACAGGTACGGGAGCGGCCCGCCCGGATCGCCGTGCTCTTCCCCGCTGCGGCCAGGAGCGTGGCGCGGGGGCCGGGCCCGTCCGGCGACCCCGACGGGGTGGCCGGGCCGACCCTGGAGGACATGGTGCGCGTGGAGCTGCTGGCCGCGCTGGCCGGGGCCCTGCCCCCGCCGGAGCTCGCCCAGGAGGTCCGCGACCTGTACCACCACGGTGACGCGGGTGAGCGGCGCGCCGTCCTGCGGGGCCTGGACGTGCTCGACACCGGCCGGGAGGAGCTGGCCGGCGCGGCGCGCGAACTGCTGGCCGACGCGATGCGCACCAACGACACCCGGCTGATCGCGGCGGCGGCCTCCAGCGCGGCGACGGCCCTGCTCGACGCGGACTCCTGGCGCCAGGGCGTCCTCAAGTGCCTGTTCACCGGGGTGCCGCTGGGGTCGGCGGCCGGGGTGCCCGAGCGGGCCGACGCCGAGCTGGCGCGCATGTGCGCCGACCACGCCGAGGAGCGGGCCCTGGCGGGCCGGGAGGTCCCCGCCGACGTCCACCTCGTGCTGCGCCACTTCCCCGACCGGGCAGCCCGCCCGGACACCCGACGAACGGAGGCGTGATGCGTATCTTCGACCCGCACATCCACATGACCTCACGGACCACCGACGACTACGAGGCGATGCACGCCGCAGGGGTTCGCGCCCTGGTGGAGCCGGCGTTCTGGCTGGGCCAGCCCCGGACCGGGGTGAGCTCCTTCCGCGACTACTTCGACGGCCTCGTGGGCTGGGAGCGCTTCCGGGCCGAGCGGTTCGGGATCCGCCACCACTGCGCGATCGCGCTCAACCCGAAGGAGGCCAACGACCCCCGCCTGCACGGGGTGCTGGACCTCCTCCCCCGCTACCTGGCCAAGGACGGCGTCGTGGCGGTCGGGGAGGTGGGCTTCGACTCCCGGACCTCGGAGGAGGAGAAGGCCTTCCGCCACCAGCTGGAGCTGGCCGCAGAGTTCGGGCTGCCCGTCCTGGTGCACACCCCGCACCGCGACAAGGTGGCCGGGACCCGCCGCACCCTGCAACTGGTCGCCGAGTCCGGCATCCCGGCCGAGCGGGTGCTCGTGGACCACCTCAACGAGGCCACCGTGGCGATGGTGCACGATTCGGGGTGCACGCTGGGCTTCTCCATCTACCCCGACACCAAGATGAGCCCGGAGCGCATGGTCCGCGTCCTGTCCGAGTGGGGTCCGGAACGGATGGTGGTCAACTCGGCCGCCGACTGGGGCCGCAGCGACCCGCTCGCCACCCTGCGCACCGGCGAGGCCATGCTCGCCGCGGGCTTCACCGACCGGGACGTCGAACGCGTCCTGTGGGACAACCCCGTGGAGTTCTACGGACGCAGCGGTCGCCTGCTGCTGGACGACGTGCCCGGGGCCGACCGCACCGCGACCTACTCCGGCAACTCCGTCCTGCGCGGCGAGCGTGCGGACGGGGGTGCCGCGTGAGGCTGCGCCACCCCGACGGCACGGTCGTCCACCTCGCCTACTGCACCAACGTGCACCCGGCCGAGGACCTGGACGGCGTCCTGCGCCAGATCCGCGTCCACGGCGGCGGCGTGCGCGAGGCCCTGGGCGCGGACCGGCTCGGCCTGGGACTGTGGCTGCCCGCCCCGCTGGCCCGGGAGCTGGCGGCGGACCCGGGGCTGACCGACCGGCTGCGCGCGGAGCTGGCGTCCGCGGGGCTGGAGACGGTGACCCTCAACGCCTTCCCCTACACCGGGTTCCACGCGCCCGTGGTCAAGCACGCCGTGTACCGCCCCGACTGGACCGACCGGGCCAGGCTGGACTACACGGTGGACTGCGCCCGGGTGCTGGCACGGCTGCTCCCCGACGACGCCGCGCGGGGCAGCGTCTCCACCCTCCCCCTGGCCTGGCGCGCGCCGTGGGACCCCGGCCGCCTCGCCACCGCCCGCGCGCACCTGGACGAACTCTCCGCGGCGCTGGAGGACCTGGCGCGGCGGGAGCGCCCGGTACGGGTGGGGCTGGAACCCGAGCCCGGGTGCGTCGTCGAGTCCACCCGTGACGCGGCCCGGCTCCTGGCGGACCCGCCGCCGCACCTGGGCGTGTGCCTGGACACCTGCCACCTCGCGACGGCCTTCGAGGAACCGGGGGCGGCCCTGGACAGGCTCTCCGCCGCGGGCCTGCCCGTGGTCAAGGCCCAGGCGTCGGCGGCCGTGGAGGTACCCGACCCGGCCGACCCGGCCGCCCGCCAGGCCCTCGCCGCCTTCACCGAGGACCGCTTCCTGCACCAGACGCGCGTCCGCGGCGAGGACGGTGCGCGGGAGGGCCGCGACGACCTGCACGAGGCCCTGGGCGGCGCCGACCCCCTGCCCGGGGACGCTCCCTGGCGCACCCACTTCCACGTGCCCCTGCACGCCCCCGCCGCCGCCCCGCTGCGCGGGACCACCGACCACCTCACCGACACCCTGCGCCTCCTCCTGGGCCCCGGCGGCGCGCGCACCGACCACGTGGAGGTGGAGACCTACACCTGGTCGGTGCTGCCCGAGGCGTCGCGCCCCACCGACACGAAGGGGCTCACCGAGGGCATCGCGGCCGAGGTGGCCTGGGCCCGCGACCGCATGACCGACCTCGGGCTGACCGTCCTCTGACCCTCGCGAGACGAAGGGACACCCGCATGCCGACGGAGGAACCGCGCCTGCTCGTCGTCAACGCGGTCGGGCTCACGCCCCGGCTGCTGCGACACGCGCCCCGACTGCGCGCCATGGCCGAGAAGGGCTGGCAGGCCCCGTTGGAGACCGTCCTGCCCGCCGTCACCTGCACCGTCCAGTCCACGTTCCTGACCGGCCTGACCCCGGCCGGGCACGGCGCCGTCGGCAACGGCTGGTACTTCCGGGACCTGGGCGAGGTGTACCTGTGGCGCCAGCACAACCGCCTGGTCCAAGGGGAGAAGGTGTGGGAGACCGCCCGGCGCCGTAGGCCGGGTTTTCGCACCGCGAACGTGTGCTGGTGGTACGCCATGGGCGCCACCACCGACTGGACCGTCACCCCCAGGCCGGTCTACCACGCCGACGGGCGCAAGTCCCCCGACTGCTACACCCGTCCCCCCGCCCTCCACGACGAGCTGACCGCGGAGCTGGGCCCCTTCCCGCTCTTCCACTACTGGGGGCCGACCGCGTCGATCCGCTCCACCGAGTGGATCGTGGCCGCGACCCGCAGACTGATGCCGCGGGCCGACCTGACCCTCTGCTACGTCCCCCACCTGGACTACGACCTGCAGCGGTACGGCCCCGGCTCGGAGCAGGCCCGTCGGGCGGTGGGCGACCTGGACGCGGCCCTGGCGCCCCTGTTGGACGACGCCGAGCGCTCGGGCGCCGCCGTGATGGTCCTCAGCGAGTACGGCATCACCCCCGCGGACAGGCCCGTGCACGTCAACCGGGTGCTGCGGGAGGCCGGACTGCTGGAGGTCCACACCCAGCACGGGATGGAGTACCTGGACCCGTGGGAGTCGCGCGCCTTCGCGGTGGCCGACCACCAGTGCGCCCACGTGTACGTCCGCGACCCCGGCGACGTGTCCGCGGTCGCCGGCCTCCTCGCCGGGGTGGAGGGGGTGGACCTCGTCCTGGACCGCGACGGGCAGGCGGAGCACGGGCTGGACCACGAGCGCTCGGGCGAGCTCGTCCTCGTGGCCGACCCGGGCGCCTGGTTCACCTACTACTACTGGCTGCACGACGGGGCGGCGCCGGACTTCGCGCGGGGCGTGGACATCCACCGCAAGCCGGGCTACGACCCGGCCGAGCTCTTCCTCGATCCCGGGGACCCGTTCGTCAAAGCGCGCGCGGCGGCCAACCTCGTGCGCAAGAAGGCCGGTCTGCGCTACGCCATGAACGTGGTCCCGCTCGACCCGGGCTGTGTGCGCGGCACCCACGGGCGCGCGCACGAGGACCCCGACGACGGCCCCCTGGTGCTGTGCACCGACCCCGGCTTCGCCCGGGAACGCGTCGCGGCCACCGAGGTCCGCGACCTCATACTCGGTCTCGCCGGTGTGCCGGCACCGGCGGGACCGTCCACCCTCCCCTGACCCCTGGCCGGTGCCGGCCAGGGGGTCCGACCTCCGGCTTCGTGGGCGGTGTCGGCGGCTCCGGGCGCCCGGCCCCGCTGCTCGGCCACGGTGGTCTCCCCATACGGGAGGACCACCGGCCGGGCGGCCTCCGCCGGTGGATGCGGGGAAGTGGCCGGACATGTCCGTTCCCGGGTCTAGGGTTGGCGCATGACCGAATCGCAGGACATCCAGGCCCAGGCACGCGAAGCACTCCTCAAGAAGATCGTGGAGCTCGCTCCCGTGTCCGAGGAGGCCGAAGACGTGAAGGACCTCGCCGAGGCCTACGCGCTGATCGTCAGCACCGACGAGGAGCACGCAGGGCACTAGGGCGGACCACTGCCCTTCGGGCGCCGACGAGGAGTCGTCGGCGCCTTCGTCGTCCCCGGGGTCCCGAGCGCCGGCGAGGCCGGCCGCGGCCGTGGGTGCGACGATCGGGTTCCCGTCCTTGAGCAGACCGCCCCCCTCGTCCACCCGGGACGGTCCCCCACGTGCTTGGGTTCACGGAGGGCCCGTCCCAGTGCTATCTCCCGGGTATTCGATCCGGTTCTACTGGGTGGAGCCGGTGTCCGAATTGCAGGTGTACGTAGAGTTCACCGACGCCGCCGGAGTGCGCTGGCGGCTGCACCACCGCCACGGCCCGTCCGAGGCAATCGGGGAGGAATGACCCCCGCTAGGGTGCCCGTGTGACTACCCAGTGGACCATCCACGGCGAGAAGCTCGTGGACGAGAACAGGCACATCCGGCTGTCGACCGTCGAAATCACCCTCCCCGACGGGGTGTCCTTCACCCAATACGTGGTCAAGATGCCCCCGGCCGCAATGACTCTCGTGATGAACGATGCCCGCGAGGTACTGCTCATGCGGCGGCACCGGTTCATCATCGACCAGTGGGTGTGGGAGCTGCCCGGCGGTTACGTCAACACCTCCGAGGACGTCGAGCTCGCCGCCGCACGTGAGGTCGAGGAAGAGACCGGGTGGCGCCCGAGGACGATGGAGCACCTGGTCACGTTCCAGCCCGCCATCGGGTCCGTGGACCAGCCGCAGATCATCTACCTCGCCCGCGGCGCCGAGGCCACAGACACCGTCCCGGACGTCAACGAGGCGCAGGAGATCCGGTGGATCCCGCTCGACGACGCGGTGGACATGATCGCCCGCGGTGAGATCGTCGGAGCGTCCACGGTGGTGGCTGTGTACCGGGCGCTCAGCCTGACGTGAGGGCCCGTGCCCTCTCGCGGAACACCAGTACCTCCGGCCTGCTCGCGTGCGGGCGCAGCCGGTGGTCCAGCCGCCGCAGGTAGGACAGGGCGCGTTTGGACTGGAGCCCCTCCACGAGCCCCAAGGCGACGCCCCCGACGCGCACCGCCTCCTCGGGGGCGCCGGGTGCGTATCCCATCACCTGATTCGCAGAAACCGACCCTGGCCCCTTAACAGGGGACAGGGCCGTATCACGCACCCATACCTTTCAGGTTGACCCATCAAGGACTTGGAAATCCCCCGGCCAGCGAAGATGCGACGCGAATAGTCAAACGAAGCCTTCGATAATAGATATCCTTAATGGCCTTCTGTGCACTCGGGCCGAGCATATTCCACATCCTTTCTGATTTCTCATATAGATGACGGAATTCCCCCCTCGCCCGCCTCCGCTCATCCCACGCACCCCGATGGGTTCGCTTCGATACCTCGTCGATTTGAATAAGAAGTTCCCGATAAATCTTAATAAAATGGGATATCCCAGGAGGGGCAGCAGAACCCATGCGCCTCCTGACATACTCCATCTGCTTGATCCTCAGTCGCACTTGGCCTCTAATTTGACCTTGCCGGTAAGAACCAATTTTCTTCTCTCGATTCATCAACTCTGCTCTTCTACATCAGCCACCTCGGGTGATGCGACGTGGCTCTGGCGTTCACACGAGATGACGCTTTACCAACCGAAAAGGATCACATCAGCTTCCGTCAGACACGCCACGCCATTTCAACCAAGAAGGACGCCCATGACCCCCGAAGCACCCTCACCTGCTCCGACCTCGGCGCGGGACGCCCGTACCCGAGCGCTGCACACGCTCCTCCTGGGCGTGGCCGTCACCGTGGTCGTGAGCGTGGCGACCGCCGTCGCCCAGCTCGCCAGCGACGGCAGCGCCCTGACTCTGGCCACGGTCGTCGCTGCGGCCGGGACCGGCGCCGGTATGGCGCTCGTGGCCTACGTCCAGCGCCGCCGGAAGGGCCTGTCCAAGTAGGGCCCAACGCACGACCGCCCGCCCCTCCTTCCGGAGAGGCGGGCGGTCGTGTCGTGCCTTCGGTCAGACCGCGGCCGACTCCGACAAACCGAACTGCCCGAGGTTGAGGTGTTCCGCGCGGCGCGCGAGCAGGTACAGATGCCCTGAGCTCCGGTCCTGCTCCTTGACCAGGGAGAACCCCTGGGCCTCGTAGTACTTGACCAGCTCGGGGAAGAAACAGCCCCGCCGCACCCACTGGTGGCCGTGCCGTGCTGCCAGGTCGACCGCCCACAGGGCAATCAGGGTGCCGGGCTTGTGCTCCCGATAGGCCGGGTCGGTCACCGTCGTGAACAGGTACAAGGACTTCTCGGCCGCTTCCTCGGGAGTCCAGTCCTTCGGCGGAGCGTGGTTGGTCACCGTGGTGCATCCGACGATGCGGTCTCCATCTTCGAGCACCCACATGAACCCGGCCGCGGCCTGCCCGGCGAGGTCGTCCACGTTCTCACGCCAGGACTCCAACCCGCGCTGTTCCATCCAGTCACAGCGCGCGGTGATCATCAACGCGACTCCGGGGGTGTCGGCCTCGGTGGCGGGACGCATGGTGAACACGTCTGGTCCTCTCAGTGCAGGAAGGCGGTGGCGGACAGGTGCAGGCTCAGGACTTCCAGGATCTTCGCGTCGCGTTCTTCGAGGTAGCGTCCGGGAGCCAGACGTTCAACGCCCGTGCACAGCCCGTCGGGGTCCACCAGGCCCTCCTCGAACAGCACCGAGCCCTCGGCCAGCATACGAGCGAACAGCCCCGGGGCGTTGGTGATCAGGGCTTCCTCGATGACCTCGGCGAAGCTCTCCCGTTCGACCGGGTGCACCACGTCCTCGCTCATCCCGAGTGCCGCCAGGCGGCGCCGCTGGAGCTGCTTCAGCTCCCGCCAGGCGAACGGGAGCTGCTCGCCGAGTTCGACCATGGCCGGGTCAGCGAACGGGTGTACCGGCCACAGGCCGTGCCTCAACAGCACGGGCGCGGTAGTCTCCAGCGTCAGCAGGGTCATGGAGTTGACCAGCGCCGGGGGTGCGATCCCGTCATCGGCGAACTCCAGCACGCCCGGGACGCGAGGGCCGACCCAGGGGAGGAACTGGGTGTCGGTGATCTCGCCGAGTCCCTTGTGGGGTTCCTCTTCCTGGGTGAGGGCGACCATCTCGTCACCGCCGAGGCCGGTCACGACGGTGCGGGCCCCTGCCGCGGCGACCGCGCGGGCCATCTCGACGAACGGGAGGTGCAGGGGTTCCTCGGTGGGGTTGACCACGTGGCCGTTGACCCAGGGGCAGTCGGGCGAGAGGGGGAGGTAGCGCATGGCGTCGATGATGATGTCGGTGTCGGCGAACGCCACACGGGATCGGATCTCTGTGCGGCGTCGGATCTGCTGCTCGCGTCCCGGGCCGCCGATCAGCAGGGTGGCCGTGGGAACCAGGCCGGGGTGCCGTTCGGCCGCACGAGTGGCCACGGTGCCCGAGTCGAACCCGCCGGTCAGGTGGAACAGAGTGGTCTCCTCGGCCCAGGGGCGGCGGTCCATCGCCGTGTCCATGGTCGCGATGAACGCGCCCAGGACGTCGGCGGCCGGTGCCAGCTCCCTGGGGGACCGGTGCAGCGCGGGCTCGGGGTAGGTGATCCACAGGGACCCTCCGTAGTGCGCGACCGCCCGCTCGGTGAGCCGGTGCACACCCCGGTACAGCGTCTCCGACGAGTAGCGGGGCCGGTAGATCAGCAGCCGGGCGACCTCCTTGGAGTTGAGCCCGGTGGCATGATCGCGCAGGTCCGCCATGTCCCACGACCCGAACAAGGCCAGCTGGTCGGCGGCCAGATACAGGGGTGTGGTCCGAGCCGACCCGGCGGTGACGCGCACCGGCCGGCCGGGGTCGGTCTCCACGAGGACGAAGTCGGTCGGCCAGTCGGTGACGGCTCCGAGGGCCTGGTCGTACTCGGCGGGGGTGAGGTCGCGGACGCTGGGGTCACAGGTCGGGCGGTCGGCGACGCGTTCGCGGACCACAAGCAGGGTGCGTCGTCCGTCGGTTGCGGCCAGGTGCTCGACCATCGGGTGGTCGAAGGGCTCGATCCGGCTGCGAGTGTCCAGGGTGCTGTAGCACGCCCCGGACCAGTGCCAGGTTGGGTTCTCGCTGTAGGGGGTCAAACGCAATCTCAACATGGAGTGCTCCGGGGCGTGCGTAGGTTCAGCGGATCAGGTGGCTAGCGGGCGGTGGTGTCGTAGGTGTGGGCGGCGTCGCCCGACCCCGACGACTTCTTGTACTCGTGGCTCTGCTCGGGGCTCTGCACCACTTCCCGGGCGGGTGAGGTGAACAGGCCAGTCGTGGGTGGGGTGTTGGGCGGGGGCGTGAAGTCGGTCAACGTGTCTCCTTCTGTGGAACGGGGTCCGGGTTCTACCCAGCGAGGACTACCCGCCGGGCAGGACCTCCACATCATCGGTGGACGAGGGGCTTGGCCGACTACCCCCCGCACCGGTGGCACAGCTTTCCGGGGCAGTCTGCGCCGCACTGGGCGCATGGTCCCTTTTTCTGCATGGGTCTCACCTCCCATCTCTGGTCACGGTCATCACGTCACCGCACGCGCATGTCGCCGTGCGGATATCGAGGTAGGCGGGTTCGGGCGGGTCCGGCCGGTAGTCGTGGCTTCCGCTGGGCGTCTTCTCGCACCTGGTGGTGCCGTCCACGCTGTGCTCCTCGGGGGAGGTGTGGAAGGGTGCGACCCCGCCCCCTTGCGGGGCCGCGCCCGGTCTCAGTGGGTGGCGCGGATGGCCGCGGTGAGGACGGCCTGGAGTGCGCCGGCGGGGCCGTCGAGGGTCCCGGGTGGCGCGACCAGGGCGCGGCCGACCGCCTCAGCGGCCGTCAGCGACGGCGGGTCCTCGGGAAGGGTCTCCAGCGGGGACCGCCAGGACATCGACTGCGGGTGCGGGTCGCGGACCGGGGCGACCACGACGCGGATCACGGGGCCGCGGCGGGCGGCGTAGACCGGGTGCCCCTCGTGGTCGGGGCCCTGGTAGGTGATGCGGACCCCGTGAGCGGCGGCCCATGCGGTGAGCGCCGCCATGGTCGGGATTTCGCGGAGGTCGCAGGCGAGCGTCACGCGGCCTCCTGCCGTGTGGCAAGGCGGCTATTCGCCTGGATCAGGGGGATCGGCCCCGTGATCGGGTTCGGCCGGGGAGGCTGGGCGATGGTCGGGGCGATGTAGGCGCGCCCGCGGCGGCCCCGGTGACGGGCGTTCCTGGAGTCGTAGGCGTGCGTGAACCACACGCGGATTCGGGGGATAAGGTCGCTCATGTCAGCGCTCCGTTGCAGCGTTGGCCACGCCCCGGGAGCCTTCCTACGAGCTCGCCGGGGTCTGGATTGCCTGAGGCTACGGCGCTGGAAACGACAGAGGGGGTAGCGTCGCTACCCCCTCGCCAAGGGGTACAAGTTGTACCCCCGCCCTCCTCTACGCGATCTGTACACCGATGTTGCGTGCGAGACGGTGCACGTCGTCGCGGATCATACTGTTCCGGGTCGCTCCCAGGTTGATCACGGCCGACCGGGCGAAGCGGTTGAACCGTGTTGTCTCGGGTGACTCCTCGAAGGCTTTCCCGAGGAGGTGGACGACCGCGACGCTCTCTCCCTGGAGGTCGTGGGCGCGTGCCGACTCGATCATGTGGAAGCTCCGGCGGGTGGCCGAGGGCATCGAGGACAGGTCGACACTGCCGGCCGCTCGAACGGCGGTGCCCCCCTTGAGCAGATCCGCGTTCATTGTGATCGCGTAGGCGTCCACCATGCCCCGTCCGAAGATCAGATAGGGGTGGGCGTACCTGTCACCGAGGCGTTTGGCGGCCCCGTCCGCGCGGTCCCAGTAGCGCCAGGCGTCGCCGTCCCGGCCGACCTTCGCATATGACAGGGCAGCGGCGAGCTGGAGGAGCCCCCACCTGGCGAGGTCTTCGGGGCCCTTGCTGGGGTGGACCAGTCGGGCGGCGCTCATCGCCAGGTCCACGCGTGCCTCGTGGCGCTCTCCCGCGTCACGGAAGACGTGGTTCATGTACCAGGCGGCAACGGCCATCGCGTGTGGGTCGTCGGCGTCCTGGGCAGCGGCCATCGCACGGTCGCCGGTCAAGGTGACCAGTTCCTGTGCGGGCTGGTAGCTCAGGTAGAGCTGTGCGAGGTGGTAGACCTGCGCGAGCGCGGAAAGCACCTGCCTTCGTTCGTTGCCTTCCACCTGCCGGGAAGTGCGCTGGAGGTCCGCCAGGAGTCCGGGGAGCACTTCCGCGATCCGGGTGCGGTGGTTGCGGTTCCCGTGCCAGAGCTGCCATGCGTGGCGCACACGGTCCGCCACCTGCCGGGATGTCAGCGGTTCCTCGGCGTTCGTCGTGAGATGGTACGTCGTCAGTGCGGTACGAACCGCTGGCAGCGCTACGTGGGCGTCCCTGGTGACCGTCGTGGCTGACAGGCGGTCTTCGCCCGTGAGCTCCGCGAGATCCTTGACCTGGAGTACCTCGGCCAGGCGCAGGAGCAGGGGCAGACGAGGAACACCCAGACGGCCGGTCTCGATGGCCTTGACCCATTCCGCTGAGCGGCCGACCAGCCCCCCGAGAACGGCCCGGGTCTGTCCGTTGCGCGTCCGGTGGGCCTGTACGCGTTTACCGAAGGGGGCCGAGTTCGTCGGGGTGGCATCGTTGGGCATAGGCCCTGTCCCTTCCTGTCAGGTCGCACTCTCAGGCTAAGGGGCCGGGCCTCTGCCGTGTAGGTTTCGAACCTGCGCCATCTCAGACGCCCGGGGTGCGGCTGTTCCCAGGTTCTCAACAGAACCTGCGGGTCTGCGAACGCCACGCGGCGCCCGGATGCCGATGGGTGCCTACGCGACGACGCGCATCTTCTGCAGGTGTCGGCGCACCGTGGACACGCCCACGACGCTCGCGATCTGCTCAGCGCCATGCCCGGGATGCGCGGCGATGCGCTCACGGGGGGCGAGATCAGCCCGGCGACGCGCCTCGACGGCGGGGAGCACGCGCTCGGTGGTCGCCTCACCCGCGTCCGCGCTCGCGGGCTCGACGGTGCGCGCGGCGCGAGCAAATCCCTGCTCAGGCACGATGTGCTCACGCGTGGCCAGGGCGCGCGGGGATCCTCCGGCGGCAGTGGCGAGCGCTTCGGCGCGCATCCTCGTGCGCGTCGCGGACGCCTGCTCGCGCGCACGCCAGTCCTCCAGCTCCGCGACCGCGTGTGCTCCCTTGGCGAGCGCCTGCGCGCGGGCCCGTGTGCGCGCCACGCACTTCACCGGAAGCAGGCGACGGTCCCCAGGGAGCACCCACCCGGCGACGTGCTCGCCGCCGATGCGCACGCGAACACCAGGGCGCACCGGCACCCACCGGGGCACGTCCTCGGTGTCGTCTTCGCCCTGGTCCTCATCAAGGAGGACGGGCGCGGAGTCAGCGAGCGACGGCGCGCGCGACCCGTCCGCGAACGTCCACAGGTCCGCGTCGCGCACACCGTCCTGGACGACCGCGATCATGTAGGCGGCCGCGGCTGCGCCGATCGGACCGAGGGCGTGTCTGGCGAGCGCGGCCCGGCGCCGGATGCGCTCGCGGATCTCGGTGATCTCGCCCGGCTCGGGCACGCGCTCAGACACCGGGCACCTCCGCGCGGCCCTCGTAGGCCGCGGCCAGCTCGCCCAGGAGAGCGTCAAGGCGGGCAGCGCAGCGCCGAGCGCGCAGCCGACGGCCCGCTCGTACCCGTGCCGGTCGAGAAGATCGAACATGTCGGCGAGCAAGCCAGCACTGGGGCGCACCGGTGGGGTGCTGGGGGCGGTCACTGGGCACCGAGACCATCCCCACGTGCGTGGGGCTCACGCGATGCGTGCCTCCTCGGCGTCTCCCCACGCCGGTCCATCCCCACGTGCGTGGGGCTCACTGCCCACCTACGTCCCCACCCCAGAGGGAATGCGGTCCATCCCCACATGCGTGGGGCTCACTCGAGGGCGAGGGCATGACCGAGCAGGACTGGACGGTCCATCCCCACATGCGTGGGGCTCACGCTTAACGACCTGCAACAACGCGGGACGTTATTTCCGCGAGTCCTACTGGCCAGTCAAGGAAATGGCCGGCCTCGGCTCCCACCAGGATCGGCGGCACGCCGAACACCGAGCAGATGAGCACCTCCGCGACGGTGCGCAGGTCCGGGAACTCCGACTTCTCGAGGGCGAGCCTGAGGACCTTGACGTCCATATCCTGCCGCAGCACCGCCGGTCCGCCGCGGCGACCACTGCCGAACTTCTGCTTCCACTCGGTGATGAGCCGGTCGGCAACTTCCTCTCCGAGCTCCTGCTGGACGGGTATCTCTCGCGCGCCCCGTTTCATCGGCCCTCGGAGAACGGGTTGCCCATCTCGTAGACATCTCCTGTCACTCCAGGCGGTCCGAGGCACCTGGGCAAGCGTGACGAACAGGCCCTGCCCCGCAGGGGCCCGTCCGCGTCTTCTCCACAGGGCGGGCTTGGAGTCCCCGCGGCGGGACGACGCGGAGCGCGGCTCCCGGGGACACGTCCCGGTCACCGGCTCCGCGCGTCCCGGCGCGGTCAACCCTCCTGCGCGGCGATCAGGCTCGCCGGACGCAGGTCGGTCCACTCGCGCTCCACGTACTCCAGCGCCTCGGCCCGGGAGGACTCGCCCTGGGCCACCCGCCACCCCCGGGGCACCTCGGCGAAGGCCGGCCACAGGGAGTGCTGTCCCTCGTCGTTGACCAGCACCAGGAAACGGCCGTCCTCGTCGTCGAAGGGATTGCTCACGTCGATCGTTCTCCTTTGTCGTCGTGGGTCTCGCGCGCCGTTCGCGCGACACCGTCAGCGCGCGCGGCGGTCCCGTGCGCGTCCGCGTCCGGCCTCGCGCACGAGTGCGCGCAACCGCTCGGCGTACTCGTCGGCCAGGGCCCGGACCGTCGCGGTCCGGTGCCGGTGGGCCGAGTAGGTCCAGGAGAGCTCCAGCCGCTCCCCGACCACGGCGCCGGTCACGTCGAACAGGCTGGTGCGCTCCTCGTCCGGGGCGTGGTCGCACGGCGGCAGGGGCAGCGGCCGGCACACCGGCCCCTCACCCCGGTCGCCGAAGCGCCCCAGGTAGTTGAAGGTCACCGGCGGCTCGGGCATCGCGACCAGTGCCGCGGGGCCCCGCCCCCCGGCCAGCTCCCGCAGCGCCCCGAAGCCGATCCCGTCCGGGGCGGCCCGACGCCGCCCGCGCGCGACGGCGATCGCCCCGGCGGTGTCGGCGTCCGCGGGGACCTCCAACAGCACCGGGTGGATCGCGGTGAACCAGCCCACCGTGCGGGACAGGTCCACGTCGTCGAACAGGTCCTCGCGCCCGTGCCCCTCCTTGGCCACCAACAGGCGGGGGGAGCCGCTCCAGCCGGTCAGCACCTTCGCCAGCGCGCCGAGCAGGACGTCGTCGATGCTGCTGCGCAGGTTGCCGGGCACCCGGCGCAGCAGGACCGCGGTCTCCTCGGCCGACAGGGAGGCCGTGAGGACCCGCTGCGAGGCCACGTCGTTGGGTCCGGAGTCCGACTCCACGGGAAGGCGCGCGTCCGCGGCCCGGGCCGCCAGGTCGGACCAGTGGTCGACGTCCCCGTCGAAGGCCCCCCGGGCGGTGTGCTCCCCGAGACGGCGGGCCCACTCCGGGAACGGCGTGGTGGGCGCGCCCAGGTCCACCTTCTCGCCCCGGTCCAGTTGTCCGTAGGCGGTGGCCAGGTCCTCCAGCAGCACCCGCCAGGACACGGCGTCGACCACCAGGTGGTGCGCCGACAGCAACACCCGAGGGGCCCGGCGGGGACCGGCGTCGAACACCACGGCCTCGAACAGCGGCCCCCGTGCGAGCCGTTCGGCGTGGCGTGCGCGCAGCGCCTCGCGCTCCACCGCCCGCTCCAGCTCCTCGCCGTCCACCCGCACCACCCGGGCACGGTGGGGCGTGTCGGCGTCCAGGTGCCCGTGCGGGCCGTCCCCGGTGTCGACGACCCTCAGGCGCAGCATGTCGTGGTGGGCGGGCAGGCTGTCGGCGGCCCGCGCCCACAGGTCGGGATCGGTGCCCTCGGCGACCTCGAACAGCAGCGACATGTCGAAGTGCTCGGGGCGGCGGGTACGGGTGCGGAAGAACCAGCGGTCCACGGGGGTGGGCGGGACGGGGCCGGTGACCGGGGTCCGCACACCGGTGTCGCCGGTGATCCCGCCCCGGTCGGCCGCGGCGGCCAGGCCGGCGACCGTCTGGTGCAGGAAGGCGTCGCGGGTGGTGACGTTCCACCCCGCCTCGCGCACGCGCGAGACCAGCTGGATGCTCAGGATCGAGTCGCCGCCCAGGGCGAAGAAGTTGTCGTGGCGGCCCACGTCCGCCACGTGCAGCAGCTCCGACCAGATCCGCGCCAGCGCCTGCTCGGTGGCGCCGCGCGGTACCGTGTCCTCCCGCGCCCGCTCGGCGGGCTCGTCCGGTTCGGGCAGCGCCGCCCGGTCCACCTTGCCGTTGGCGTTGAGGGGGATGGCCCGCAGGGGCACCACGGCCCCCGGGACCATGTAGTCGGGCAGGGTCTCGCGCAACCGCTCGCGCACGTCCGGCAGGTCCGTCCTCCCCTCCTCGCGGGGAACCACGTAGGCGACCAGGCCGCGCGCCCCCGAGGCGGCGCGACGGACCTGGACGGTGGCCTGCTCCACGTCGGGCAGACGCAGCAGGGCCGCCTCCACCTCACCCGGCTCGATGCGGAACCCGCGCAGTTTGACCTGGGAGTCGGCGCGACCGGTGTACTCCAGCTCCCCGGAGTTGTTCCAGCGGACCAGGTCGCCGGTGCGGTAGAGCCGACCGCCGTCGCCGAAGGGGTCGGCCACGTACCGTTCGGCGGTCAGGGCCGGTCGGCCGTGGTAGCCGCGCGTGACCCGCCCGCCCACGTACAGCTCGCCGATCGCGCCCACCGGCACCGGCCGCAGGCGCTCGTCCAGCACGTGCAGCCGCGTGCCGTCCAGGGGACGGCCGATCGGCACCGGGTCGGGGGTGGCGCCCTCGCGGGGCAGCGCGTGGTGGGCGGCGAAGGTGGTGGTCTCGGTGGGTCCGTACCCGTTGGCCACCGTCGTGTCCGGGCAGGCGCGCCGCACCAGTTCTACCGCGTGCGGGCTCGCCGCCTCGCCACCGGTGACGACCTGCTCCATCCCCGCGAAGCAGGAGGGGTCCTGGGCGGCGTAGAGGTTGAACAGCGCCGCGGTGACGAAGGTGGCGCTGACCCCGTGCCCGGAGACCAGCGCGGCGAAGCCGTCCGCGTCCAGTCGGCCCGGCGGGGCCACCACGACGGTGCCTCCGGTCAGCAGGGCCGCCCAGATCTCGTAGGTGGCGGCGTCGAAGGCGTGCGAGGAGTGGAAGAGCGTGCGCCGGGCGTGCCCGCCCGACCAGCGCCGGTCCGCCGCCAGGCGCACCACGTCGGTGTGGGTCACCGCCACTCCCTTGGGCATCCCGGTGGAACCCGAGGTGTACATGACGTAGGCGAGCTGGTCGGGGTGGGTCCGGTCCAGGCCCTCGACGGGGGCGCCGGCGTCCGGCACGGGGTCGAGGGCGTCGACCGACACCGCCGGGACCGCGGAGGGCGCCCGGGAGGCGCAGGCCGCGTCGGTGACCACGCACGGGGCCCCGGTCCCGGAGACCAGGAGGCGCACGCGTTCGGCGGGGTCGTCGGGGTGCACGGGGACGTAGGCGCCCCCGGCGCGCAGCACGGCGAGCATCGCGGTGACCACGTGCGGACCCCGCTCCAGGATCAGGGGCACGGGGGTTTCGGGCCCCACTCCCAGCGAGCGCAGCCGTACGGCCAGGGCCGCCGAGGCCCGGTCGAGTTCAGCGTAGGTCATCGTCATGCCGGGTCCCGCCAGGGCGGGTGCGTCGGGCAGGGCGCGCGCCCGCTCGCCGAACACCGCGGGCACCGACGCCGGCGGGCACCCGGGGGCGCCCGTGCTCCAGGAGCGCAGGGCCTCGGCCTCGTCCGGCGCGGGTACGGGGTCCAGCTCCCGCACGGGCGCATGCGGGGCACGGGAGAGCAGGTCCAGGGTGGCGGCCAGGTGGTGGGCGATCCGGTCGGCCGTGCGGGCGTCGAACAGGTCGGTGTCGTACTCCACCGCGCCCAGCAGCCGCCCGTCCTCCTCGGCGAACTCCACCGTCAGGTCGAACTGGGTGTGCCGGTGGGCGACTGCGTGGGGGCGCGCGTCGAGGCCGTCCGCCTTCCAGGGGGCGCCCGGTGTGTTCCGCAGCGTCACCAGGGCCTGGACCAGGGTGGGGCGGGAGGGGTCGCGCTCCTGCCCGGTCGCGTCCACGACCGTGTCGAAGGGGACCTCGCCGTGCTCGAACGCGGCCAGGACGGTCGCGCGCACGTGGGCCAGCAGCGCGGAGGCGGACGCGTCGGGGTCCACCCGCAGGCGCAGGGCCACGGTGTCGACGAAGAACCCCACCACGTTCTCCAGGTCGGCGCCGTCGCGTCCGGAGGTCACCGTGCCCATCACCACGTCGTGCCGGCCGCTGTGGCGCGCGAGCGTCAGTGCGGTGGCCGCGACCAGCACCATGAACAGCGTCAGGCCGTGGTCGGACTCCAGCTCGCGCACGCGCCCGCGCACCCGTGCGGGGACCTCGAAGGAGCGCGCGGCGCCGCGGCCGCGCCGTTGGGCGGGCCGGGGCCGGTCGGTCGGCAGTTCCAGGGGCTCGACCCCGGCCAGGTGGTCGCGCCAGTACCGCAGGTGTTCCCCGAAGGCCCCCGAGCGCGCCCGTTCCTCCTGCCACACGGCCACGTCGGTGGAGCGCAGGAGCACCGGCTCCAGACCCGCGGCCCCGGGCAGTTCCCCGGCCGGGACGTGGGGCCGTTCCCGGGCGGCCCGGTAGAGCTCTCCCAGCTCCCCGACGAGCACCGACATGGACCAGGCGTCGGTGACGATGTGGTGCATGGTGATCGCCAGGACGTTGTCGTCCTCGTCCACGCGGACCAGCACCGCCCGGGTCAGGGGGCCGCGGGCCAGGTCGAAGGGCCGGGAGGCGAACTCCTCCAGCAGCGCGTCCAGCCGTTCCTCGCGCCCGCCCCCGGGTGCGCCGCCCAGGTCGACGGCGGCCAGGGGCAGGCCGGTGGCGTCGAGCACGACCTGGTGGGGCGCGCCGTCCCGGGAGGGGAAGACCGTGCGCAGCGCCTCGTGGCGCGCGGCCAGGGCGTCCAGGGCGCGCTCCAGCGCCGGGACGTCCAACGCGCCGGACAGGCGCAGCGCGCCGCCGGAGTTGTACCCGGCCCCTCCCGGCGAGTACTGGTCCAGGAACCACATCCGGCGCTGCGCGGCGGACAGGGGCGCCGGACCCTCGTGCTCCACGCGCACGGGTGCCGAGCGGTGCTCGCCGGGGCCCTCGTAGAGCTCGGCCAGCGCGGCGACGGTGGGCCGCTCGAACAGCGCCCGCAGCGGGGGGCGGGCGCCGAGCCGGTCGGCGGCGCGGGCGAGCATGCGCACCCCGCTGACGGAGTCGCCGCCCACGCGGAAGAAGTCGTCGTGCACGCCGACGCGCTCCAGGCCGAGCAGGGAGCACCACACCGCGGCCAGCTCCCGCTCCGCGGTGGTGCGCGGGGCCGTGTACCCGTTCCCGGAGCGCCCGGTCCAGTCCACGGCGGGCAGCGCGCGCCGGTCGGTCTTGCCGTTGGCGGTCACCGGGATGTCGTCCAGGACGACGAAGGCCGCCGGGACCAGGTAGGAGGGCAGCGACCGGGCGGCCCGCTCCAAGTCCTCGGGGCTCGTGGCGCACCCGGGCGCGGGGACGGCGTAGGCGACCAGACGGCGCGAGGCGCCGGTGCCGTCGGCCACCACCACGGCCCGTTCCACCTCGGGAAGGCGGGTGAGCACGTGCTCGACCTCGCCCGGTTCGACGCGGTGGCCGCGGATCTTGACCTGGTCGTCGGTGCGGCCCAGGAACTCCAGCCGTCCGCGGCGGCGCACGACCAGGTCGCCGGAGCGGTACATGCGCCCGCCCTCGGCGTCCGGGTCGGCGACGAAGCGTTCCGCGGTGGTGCCGGGCAGCCCGAGGTAACCGTGGGCCAGCCCGTCGCCGCTGATGTAGAGCTCGCCGGGGACGCCGTCGGGCACCGGGCGCAGCCACCGGTCCAGGATCCGGACACGGGTGCCCGCCACCGGGTCGCCCAGGGCGGGGGTTCCCGCTCCCGAGAGCGGGGCGCTGATGGTGGTGCACACGGTGGACTCGGTGGGCCCGTAGCCGTTGTACACGGCCCGGTCGTCGCAGAAGCGGGCGATCTGCTCGCCGGGGCAGGCCTCGCCCGCCACGAGCAGGTGTTCCACCGGTCCCAGTTCCTCGGGGGACAGGCCGGGCAGGAGCGCCGGGGGCAGCGTCACGTGGGTGATGCGGTGCTCGCGCAGGGCGCGGGGCAGTCCCTCGCCCATCAGGGAGGGGCGTGGCAGCAGTACCGCCGCGGCCCCGTTGAGCAGTGCCACCGTCATCTCGGCGACGGCCGCGTCGAAGCTGGGGGAGGCGAACTGGAGCACCCGGCATCCGGGGTCCACACGCATGCGCTCGCCCTGGGTGGCGGCCAGGGCGGCCAGGCCGCGGTGCGCCACCAGCACGCCCTTGGGCCTGCCGGTGGAGCCGGAGGTGTGGATGAGGTAGGCGGGGTCCTCGGGGTGCAGCGCCTCGCGCAGCGGCTCCGCCCGGGCCACGGCGGGGTCCGCCGCGTCCAGCGTCGGGAGGCCCGCGGGCAGCCGGGGGGCGGACGCGGCGTCGACGATCACGGCGCGCGGCGCGGCGTCCTCCAGGACGGTGGCCAACCGCTCGGTCGGGTACTCCGGGTCCAGGGGCACGTAGACCGCTCCCGCGTACACCACGCCCAGCAGCGCCTCGCCCAGGGCCGTGCCCCGCTCCACGCACACCCCGACGCGGTCGCCCCGCCGTACGCCCAGCTCCCGCAGGCGACGGGCCGTGCGCGCGGCCCGGTCGTCGGCCTCGGCGAAGGAGACGGTGCGGTCCGCGTCGACCAGCGCGGGGTCCGCGGGGCGCAGCCGGGCCTGCTCCGCGAACAGGTCGGGCAGGGGCCGCGGGCGCGGGCCGGGCGCCCCGGTCCAGGCGCGTTCCGATTCCTGTGTCCGCTCGCGGTCCGTCAGTGGCAGGGCCCGCAGGGGGCGGGGGTCCTCCGCGTCCTCCAGCACCCGCACCAGGTCCGCGACCAGGCGCTCCACGGTGGCACGGTCGAACAGTGCGGTGTCGAACTCGGCCGACCCCGCGACACCGTCGGGACCGGGGCGGAACTCCAGGGTCAGGTCGAAGACCGACTGGCCGCGCCGCACCTGCACCGGTTCCGCGTCCAGGTCGCCCAGGCCCGCCTCCCCGGAGGTCCGGGCGCTCTGGAAGACCACCGCGGCCTGCACCAGCGGCGGCACCGCGGGGTCGCGTTCGGTCAGGACGGCGTCCACGACCGTGTCGAAGGGGACCTCGCCGTGGTCGAGGTCGGCGAGGAACCCGGCACGCGTCCGGTCGAGCAGTTCCGCGAAGGACAGCTCCTCGTCCACCTGTTGGCGCACGGCCAGGGTGTTGACGAAGAAGCCCGTCATCCGGTGCAGCCGCCGGTCCTCGCGTCCGGAGGTGACGGTGCCCAGCACCACGTCGGGGTTGCGGCTCCAGCGGGCGGCGGTCACCTGGGCCGCGGTCAGCAGCACCGTGGACAGGTGGGCGCCGTGTCCGGAGGCCAGGCGTTCCAGGCGTTCCACCAGCGGAGCGGGCAGGGAGAAGGGCAGGGTGTCGCCCGCGCCGTCGCGTACGGCAGGCCGCGGCCGGTCGGTGGGCAGCTCCAGCACGGGGGGGTCGGCGAGTCTGCGGCGCCAGTGGTCCAGCGAGCGGGTCAGTGCGGCCCCGTCCAGGCGCGAGCGCTGCCAGGAGGCGTAGTCGGCGTACTGGGCGGTCAGCGGGTCCAGGTCGGCGGCCAGGGCGTCCGGCGCGCGGCCGGGGTCGGCGGTGGCGGCGCGGTAGAGGGTGTCCAGCTCGCCGCGCAGCAGGTCCAGGGACCAGCCGTCGGTGACGATGTGGTGCAGGCACAGCACCAGCACGTGGCTGTCGGGTCCCTCCACCAGGAGCCGGCTCCGCAGCAGGGGGCCGCGCTCCAGGTCGAAGGGCAGGGCGTACTCGTGGGCCGCCCTCTCGGCGGACTCCTCGCGCCCCCCGGTCGCGGTCGTGGGGAGGTCCACCTCGTAGGGGGCGCCGACGACCTGCCGCCCCTCGCCGTCCACCTCGGTGAAGGTGGTGCGCAGGGACTCGTGCCGGTGCACCAGCGCGGTCAGGGAGCGTCGCAGCGCCCCGGCGTCCAGGTCCCCGGTCAGTCTCAGGACCAAGGCGGAGTTGTAGTCGGTGCGCCCCGGCCGCATCTGGTCCAGGACCCAGAGCCGCTGCTGGGCGAAGGACAGCGCGACCGGGCGGTCACGGGGGACGCGGGGGATGTCCTGGCCGCCCCCGTCACGCGCGCGCAGGCGGCGCAGGACCTCCTCGCGCGCCCTGGCGCGGTCGAGCTCGGAAGTGTGGTCAACGGGGGCGTCGCTCATGGTCGCTGTGCCGGTCCTCGTGTGCGCAGGGGTGGTGGATCAGGCGTTGGGGCCCACGGCGAGCCCGCTCAGACGCAGGGTGCGCCCGTTGTACTGCAGGGCCGTGGCACGTCCGGGGGCGGCGGGGTCGGTGAGGAAGCGTCCGCTGAGGGCGATCCCGCCGTGGCGCCCGGAGACCACCCGGAAGGCTCCGCCCGGCCCGGTGGTCAGCTCGCCCTCGAAGCCGTTGGACATGACCAGCCGGTGGCCGCCGCGGTCGTGGACGACCTCGGCGCTCAGGCCGCCGTTGCCGTAGCGCCCGGTGACCCGGTCGGGGGCGGTCGCGGTGGCGGCGGCGCCCTCGGCCGCGGCGTCGGGCTGGCGGTAGTGACCCACGTCCACCCCCAGCTCGCGCAGGCCGCGGACCAGGTGCTCCCAGGTGGTCACGCCGGTGGTGGAGTTGGTGGTCAGGGCGACCACCGTCCCGCCCTCGGGGTCCACGCGCAGGTTGCAGGTGGCCCCGTCCAGGGTTCCGTCGTGGCCGTACCACAGGCGGTCGCCCGCCAGGTGCAGGGACCAGCCGGCGCCCCAGCCGTCGGCCAGGCCGAAGGGGTCGGCCACGCTCACCGAGCGCCCCATCTCGCCCAGCACCTCCGGGGCGGCGACCTCGCCGTCCAGGGCCGCGTGCCCGGGGCCGAGGAAGGCTCTACCGAAGGCCGTCAGGGTGGCGGCGCTCGCGGCCAGGCCCCCGGCCGGGGCGAAGGCGGGTTCGATGTGGAAGCCCACCGGGTGGGCCCGGCCCGCGCCGTCGACGGCGTGGCCGGTGACCAGACCGGGGGCGGGGGGCCGCGGCGCCGGGACCGGCGCCAGTTCCATGCCGGTGGACCAGCACAGGTGCGACTCCACGGTCTCCCACCAGTCCTGGCCGGTGACGGCCTCCACGAGCCGGCCCGCCACGGCGTAGCCGGTGTTGGAGTAGGAGAAGACCGTCCCCGGCGGCGCGATGCGGTCCTCGGGGGTCAGCGAGGAGACGTAGCGGCGCAGGGAGGTGGCGGGGGCGTCCGCGGGCCGCTCCGAGACCAGGCCGGCGGTGTGGCTGAGCAGGTGGCGGGCGGTGACCCCCCGCAGCGGGTGGTCGGGGGCGCCGCCCCCCAGGTGGTCCAGCACGGGGGCGTCGAGGTCGACGTCGCCGTCCTCCACCAGTTGCATGACCAGGGCGGCGGTGACGGGCTTGGTCACCGAGCCCAGGGGGAAGAGGGAGGCGTCCTCCACGGGACGTCCCGTCGCGGAGTCCTCCACGCCGGTGACACAGGTGTGCAGCTCCCCGCGGTGGTAGACCGCGAGTTGGGCTCCGGGAACGCCGGTCCGGCGAGCGGACCGCTGGAGCAGGTCGGACAGGGCCTCACGCACGATGGTTCTCCTCGTGGGGGTCGGAGGGCACCCGAAAGGCCGGCGCCCGGGACGGAGCAGCCGGTCGCTTCGGTGGGGACAGGGCGGTTCGACGCACGTGCCACGGATACTCACATATCGCTTCGAATCTTGGCAAGGGATTCCAATATGCCGGGAACCAGGTGAGGGCGAATGCGGTCAGGGCGTACGTGGAGATTTCCGTGGTGTGAAGGCATTGCGCCCTCATCGGCGGTCGTCAGGTTTTTTCGTAGACCCCCCGGTTTTAGCAGGGTGTTCACCTCGCGGTCGTGGGAGCGCCCCCCGGAGGGACGCATCACGTGCCGTTCCGGACGCCGGTCGGAACACCGGTGGTTTACCGGCGCCCCTGTGGTTCTTCTCACTCGTTTGCGCTGATGGGAGGGCGTGAGAGGGGAAAGGCTGTTCCGGTTCGCGCACCTGCTCCACGATCGTCGGAACGGATGCTTCCCTCCTTGCGTATGAACGGAAAGTTCGTCCAAACCACAAAAAAATGCCCTTTGCGGCGAAACGTATGCACTGGCCCGAGTGCTGTGCTATGGACCGAACACGGGCCCTGACCACGTGTTATGCCGGGATCGCGACGCCCCCGGGAGGGAGGGGCGGCGGCGGGGGTTCGCGGCGCGGGCGGAAGTACCCCCCGGTGGGGTGCGTGGCGGCTCCCGCCCCACAGAAGGAGCGAGAGGGCCCCTCGTAGCCACATCCGGTCAAACATTGAATTCTCATTACCCTGGGTGTTCGAGCGACTTCGTAGGGTGTTCACGATTCACAGTCGAGCGCACCTCTCGCACAGATGGAAGGTCTTTGTTCTTGACCTTTATAGAATATAATATATTTTGCGTTGTTTTGTCTGATTTGTGGCGTTAAGTATTCCATGTGACACAAGTTGTTCCGAGTGTGATTTTCTGTCCGTGGAGGGAATTTCAGGACGAAGATGATTTTGGTAAAGTGCCCGGTTGGATAAGGCGATGTGGCACGCTCTGTTGTCGTACGGCGGCCATGGGGGGAATGGCGGATCGATCGGCGTCCGCCGACCCCGCCGGACGGCCACGCCGTCGCGGCGACGGATCACGGCCCCCCACACCCGTCCGCCCGTCCGCCGTCCTCCCTCCCGAACGCGCACCAGGAGCCACCACGTGCTGTCCTCCCAGGAGTCGAACCGCCCCGAGCCCGTCCCCGTGGACGCGCTCCCGCACGCCTCGGTACCGGAGGCCTTCGCCGCACAGGCGGCGCGCACCCCCGACGCCCCGGCCCTGCTCGGCGACTTCCCCGAGGTGTCCTACGCCGAGCTCGACGCCGGCTCCGCCGACCTGGCCCGCCTCCTGCTCCTCCGGGGGCTGCCCCGTGAGGGCACCGTGCTGCTCGCCCTTGAGCGGGGTCCGCACGTGGTCACCGCGATGCTCGCCGTGCTGCGCGCCGGGGGCGCCTACGTCCCCGTGCACCCCGACGACCCCGCCGAACGGGTGCTGGCCGCCGCCGAGCGCACCGGCGCCCGCCTGGTCCTCACCGACCGCTCGCTCGGCCACCGCCTGCCCGAACGCCTGACGGGGACCGCCCGGGTCGTCGACCTGGACGGGACGGACGTCCTCGTGGCGGGGCGGGGCGCGGACACGGCACTGCCCGTGGTCGACGCGCGTGCGACGGCCTACGTCATGCACACCTCCGGGTCGACGGGTGTGCCCAAGGGGGTGGCCGTGACCCATGCCGACGTGGTGGCCCTGGCCCGGGACTCACGGTGGGGCGGCGGTCGCGACCGCCGGGTGCTCTTCCACTCCTCGCACGCCTTCGACGCCGCCACCTACGAGATCTGGGTCCCGCTGCTGCGCGGCGGGGCCGTGGTCGTCGCGCCCCCCGAACGGCTCACCGCCCACGCCTTCGGCGCGCTGGCGCGCCGGCACGGGGTCACCTCCACCTTCGTCACCGCCGCCCTCTTCGACCTGTTCGCCGCCCAGGACCCCTCCTGCTTCGCCCCGCTGCGCGAGGTGATCGCCGGGGGCGAGGCCGTCCCGCCCGCAGCGGTCCGCGCCGTGCTGGAGGCCTGCCCCGACACGGTCGTGGCCAACGGGTACGGGCCCACCGAGACCACCACCTTCGCCACCCACTTCGCCGTGGACCGGGCCCGGCCCCCGCACCTGTCGGTCCCCGTCGGCACGCCCCTGGACGGCATGTGCGCCCGCGTGCTCGACGCCCGGCTGCGCACCGTGCCCCGGGGGCGGGTCGGGGAGCTCTACGTCGGCGGCGCCGGGGTCGCGCGCGGCTACCACGGGCGCCCGGCCCTGACCGCCGAGCGCTTCGTGGCCGACCCCCTCGACGACGGCGGACGGCTCTACCGCACCGGCGACCTCGTGCGCGAGGACGCCGACGGGACGCTGGAGTACATGGGCCGCGCCGACTCCCAGGTCAAGATCCGGGGCTTTCGGATCGAACCCGGCGAGGTCGAGGCCGCCCTCCTCACCCAGGAGGGCGTCGCCCAGGCCCTGGTCACCGTCCGCGAGGACGCGCCGGGCGCGCGCACCCTGGTCGGCTACGTGGTCGGCCCGGTCACGGACACCGCGGCCCTGCGCGACAGGCTCTCCGCCCGCCTGCCCGGCTACATGGTCCCCTCCGCCGTCGTGGTCCTGGAGGCGCTGCCCCTGACCGCCAACGGCAAGGTCGACCACCGCGCCCTGCCCGCGCCCCCCGCCCGCACCGTCGACTACGTCCGACCGCGCGAGGGCGCCGAACACGCCGCCGCCGAGGAGTTCGCCGCGGCCCTGGGGCTGGAACGCGTGGGCGCGCGCGACGACTTCTTCGCCCTGGGCGGCGACTCCATCCTCGCCGCCCGCGTGGCCTGGCGTCTGGGCGAACGCCTGGGGAACGGCCTCGACCCCCGCGCCCTGTTCCGCCACCCCACCCCGGAGGGCATCGCCGCCGCGGGCGGTGCAGGACCCCGCGAGGAGCCCATCGCCCCTGTGGGACGCGGGCGCCCGCTGCCGCTGTCGGCGGCCCAACGCCGCCTGTGGTTCCTGCACCAGCTCGACGGCGACAGCTCCGAGTACCACACCGGCAGCGCCTTCCGCCTGCGCGGCCCGCTCGACGTGTCCGCGCTCGGCCGCGCCCTGGAACTGCTCCAGGAACGCCACGAGTCCCTGCGCACCACCTACGACACCGTCGACGGCGAGCCCTTCCAGTACGTGGGCTCCCCCCGCCAAGACCTGCTCACGGTGCGCGAGGTGGCCGCCGGGGACCGGACCACCCTCCGGGAGGAACTGCACGCACACCTGCGGCGCGAGGTCGACACCCCCTTCGACCTGGTCGCGGGGCCGCCCACCCGTGCCCTGCTGCTGCGCCTGGAGGCCGAGGACCACGTCCTGGTCCTGAGCACCCACCACATCGCCTGCGACGGCTGGTCGGTCGACCTCCTGCACCGCGACCTCGCCGCCTTCCACCGGGCCGTCGTGCGCGGGGAGGACGCCGACACCGGCGCGGAACTCGACTACGCCGACTTCGCCGTCTGGGAGCAGGGCCGCTGGGAGGGCCCCGAGGCCCGGCGCCGCCTGGAGTACTGGGCGCGCACCCTGGAGGACGTGCCCCCGCTGGCCGTGCCCACCGACCGCCCCCGGCCCGCCCGGCGCACCACGGCCGGGGCCGTGCACCGCACCACCCTGGACGCCGGCCTGCTCCGGGGGCTGCGGGCCCTGGGCGCAGAACGCGGCGCCACGCTCTTCGCGACCCTGGCGGCCCTGACCCAGGCGGTGCTCTCCGCGGCCTCCGGCTCCGCCGACGTCGCCCTGGGGGCCGCCTCCGCCGGACGCGACCACCCCCGGCTGGAGGACGTGGTCGGCTTCTTCGTCAACCCGGTCGTGCTCCGCTCCCGCCTGCGCCCGGGCACCACCGCGGCCGAGTTCGTCGAGCAGGTGCGCGCCGAGGCCGACGCCGCCCTCGCCCACGAGATGCCCTTCGACCGCGTCGTCGACGCCCTGGTCACCGAACGCGACCCCTCCCGCGGCCCCCTGTTCCAGGCGCTGATGGTCCTGCAGAACGCCCACACCGGCGGGCTGGAGCTGGAGGGGCTGCGCACCGAGGAGCTCGACCTGCCGCGCACCGCCGCCCTGGCCGACCTGGTCTTCGAGTACGCCGAGCGCGACGGCGTCCTGCGCCTGGCCGTCGAGTACAACACCGACCTGTACGACGCCGGGCGCGTGGAGGCCCTGGCCGACGCCCTGTCCCGCCTGGCCGGCGCCGTCGTCGCCGACCCCGGCCTGGACCTGACCGCCCTGGACCTGCGCCCCGTGTCCGAACGGGCCCTCCTGGAGACCTGGGAGCGGGGTCGCGCCCAGGCCGGGCCCGTCTCCGTGACGGCCGCGTTCGCCGCGCAGGCGGCGCGCACCCCCGACGCCCCGGCCCTGCTCGGCGACTTCCCCGAGGTGTCCTACGCCGAGCTCGACGCCGGCTCCGCCGACCTGGCCCGCCTCCTGCGCGCCCGGGGGGTGGGCGCCGAGGAGGCCGTCCCGCTGCTGCTGGAGCGGGGTCCGCACGTGGTCACCGCGATGCTCGCCGTGCTGCGCGCCGGGGGCGCCTACGTCCCCGTGCACCCCGACGACCCCGCCGAACGCGTGGCCTGGACGGTCGAACACACCGGGGCCCGCGTCGTCGTCACCGACACCGCCTCACGCTCCCGCCTGCCCGAGGGCCTCGACGCCCGCGTGCTGGTCCTGGACGGGACCGACCCGCACCCGCCCGCCCGTGTCGAGGACCCCCTGCCCGTGGTCGACGCGCGCGCGGTGGCCTACGTCATGCACACCTCCGGGTCGACGGGTGTGCCCAAGGGGGTGGCCGTGACCCATGCCGACGTGGTCGCCCTGGCCCGGGATCGGCGCTGGGGCGGGGGGCGCGACCGCCGGGTGCTCTTCCACTCCTCGCACGCCTTCGACGCCGCCACCTACGAGATCTGGGTCCCGCTGCTGCGCGGCGGGGCCGTGGTCGTCGCACCCCCCGGGCGCACGGGCGCGGAGGAGTTCGGCGCGCTGGCGCGCCGGCACGGGGTCACCTCCACCTTCGTCACCGCCGCCCTCTTCAACCTCTACGCGGCCCAGGACCCCTCCTGCTTCGCCCCCCTGCGCGAGGTGATCACCGGGGGCGAGGCCGCCAACCCCACGAGCGTCCACCGTGTCCTGGAGGCCTGCCCCGACACGGTCGTGGCCAACGGGTACGGGCCCACCGAGACCACCACCTTCGCCACCCACCACCCCGCCGCGCGCACCCGCGAACCGGTGCGCGCCGTCCCCGTCGGCACGCCCCTGGACGGCATGCGCCTGCGGGTGCTCGACAGCCTCCTGCGTCCCGTCCCCCTGGGCGCGGTGGGAGAGCTCTACATCGGCGGCGCCGGGGTCGCGCGCGGCTACCACGGGCGTCCGGCCCTGACCGCCGAGCGCTTCGTGGCCGACCCCCTCGACGACGGCGGACGGCTCTACCGCACCGGCGACCTGGTGCGGTGGAACCGCTCCGGGGAACTGGAGTACATGGGCCGCGCCGACTCCCAGGTCAAGATCCGGGGCTTTCGGATCGAACCCGGCGAGGTTGAGGCCGCCCTCCTCACCCAGGAGGGCGTCGCCGAGGCCGTCGCCCTGGTGCGGGCCGCCCCCGGCGGCGGGCGACGGCTCCTCTCCTACGTCGTCGCCTCGAAGCAGGGCGCGGGGCAGGAGGAGGCCGAGGGGTGGCGCCGCGCCCTGGCCGCCCGCCTGCCCGGCTACATGGTCCCCTCCGCCGTCGTGGTCCTGGAGGCACTGCCCCTGACCGCCAACGGCAAGCTCGACCACCGCGCCCTGCCCGAACCCGGGAACGACCGGGAACACGCCGCTCCCCGGACCGACGCCGAACGCCTCCTGGCCGAGGTGTTCGCCTCCGTCCTGGCCGTGGAGCGGGTGGGGGTCCACGACGACTTCTTCGCCCTGGGCGGCGACTCCATCCTCAGCATCCAGGCGGTCTCCCGCGCTCGCGCGGCCGGGGTGGAGCTGACCAGCCGCGACGTCTTCTCCCACCCCAGCGTCGCCGCCCTGGCCGAGGTGGCGCGCGTGCGGCCGACCGGGCCGGCCGGAACGGGACCGGTGAGCGGCCCGGTCACCCCCACACCCGTCATGGGCTGGTTCGACCGCACGCACCCGGTGGCGCCCGACCACTTCGCCATGTCCGTGCTCCTGGACCTGGCCCGACCCCTGCGACCGCGCGCCCTGCGCACCGCACTGGCGGCCCTGGCCGACCACCACGACATGCTCCGCCTGCGCCGCGACGGCGACGGCCCGCGTGTGGCCGAACCCGGCACCGCGGCCCCGCCCCTGGACGTGGTCGACCTGACCGGGCACCCGCCCGAGAGGACGCACGACCCGGCCTCGGAGAGCATCCGCGCCGCCCACGCCGGTCTCGACCTGGCCCACGGGCCGGTCTTCGCCGCCGTCCTCCTCGACTCCGGCGCCGCCGGCTCCCGCCTGTTGCTGACCGCCCACCACCTCGTCGTGGACGGGGTGTCCTGGCGGGTGCTGCTGGAGGACCTGGCCACCGCCTACCACCAGGCGCTCCGGGGGGAGCCGGTGGCCCCGGGGCCGCGCACCACGCCCTTCGCCGTGTGGGCGGACCGCCTGGCCCGCCACACCGCGGAGGGGGCCTTCGACGCCGAACTCGACACCTGGGCCGCCGTCGCCGCCACCCGCGTCGAACTGCCCCGCGACCACCCGGGCCGGGGCAACGGCCTGGTGGGGGACCAACGGGTGGTCACCGCCGGACTGTCCGAGGAGGACACCCGCCGCCTGCTGCGCGAGGCCCCCGCGGCCTTCCGCACCCGGGTCAACGACCTGCTGCTGGCCGCCCTGGGCCGCGTGCTGTGCGACTGGACCGGGGCCCGGGGCGTCCCCGTGGACCTGGAGGGCCACGGCCGCGAGGACCTGTTCGAGGACGTGGACACCTCCCGCACCGTGGGCTGGTTCACCACCGTCTTCCCCGTCGTGCTCACCTCGGCCCCCCGCTGGGCCGACCAGATCCGCACCACCAAGGAGACACTGCGCGCGGTCCCCGGCAACGGTGTGGGCTACGGGGCCCTGCGCCACCTGGGCACACCCCGGCAGCGCGCCCGCCTGGAAGGGGAGCCCGCGCCCGGCGTGAGCTTCAACTACCTGGGCCGCTTCGACACCGCGCCGGGCCGGGACGCCCTGCACACCGGCCTGCAGATCAACCCCGGCGGCGAGCACTCCCCTGCCGAGGAGCGCGCCCACCTGGTCGAGGTGGTGGGCCGTTTCGAGGGCGAACGCCTGGTCTTCGACTGGTACCACGCCGCCACCGTCCACGACACGGCCACCGTGCGCCGCCTCGCCGACCGCCTGGCCGCCGAACTCGCCGACCTGGTCGGCTTCTGCCTCGACCCCTCCCAGGGAGGGGCCACCCCCTCCGACTTCCCCCTCGTGCGCCTGGACCAGGCCCGGGTCGACCGCCTCGTCGGCGACGGCCGCCACGTCCAGGACGTGTGGCCGCTCACCCCCATGCAGCAGGGCATGTTCTTCCACTCCGTCCTGGAACCCGGCTCCGGCTCCTACCTGGAGCAGGTCGTCGTCGACCTGACCGGGGTCGGGGACCCCGGCCCCCTGGACCGCGCCTGGCGGGAGGTGGTCGCGGCCACCCCCGTCCTGCGCGCCCGGGTGGCCTGGGAGGGGCTCGGCGAACCGGTCCTGCTGGTGCACCGCGACGTCCCCGTCGAGGTGGTCCACCGCGACCTGCGCGGTGCGCAGGAGGAGGAACGCGAACGGGCACTGGCCGACCACCTGGCCCGGGACGCCTCCCGGGGCCTGGACCCCGCCCGCGACCCGCTCCTGCGCGTGGCCCTGCTGCGCACCGGCGACACCTCCGTGCGCATGGTGTGGACCTTCCACCACATCGTCCTCGACGGGTGGAGCCTGCCCCTGGTCCTGGAGGACCTCCTCACCGCCCACCGGGGCCACGCCCCGGCCCCGCGCCCCGACTTCCGCGAACACCTGCGCCGCCTGGCCGGGCGGGACGCCGAGGAGGCGTACGCCTTCTGGCGGGAGGCGCTGGAGGGGGTGGCCGAACCCACCCCGCTGCCCTACGACCGGCCCCCGGCCGCGCTGCGCGCCGCACGCTCCTCCGCCCGCGTCCAGGTCTCGCCGGCCCCCGCGCGGGCCGAGGCCGTGCACGCCTTCGCGCGCGCCCACGGACTGACCGTCAACGCTCTGGTGCAGGGGGCCTGGGCCCTGCTGCTGTCCGCGTACTCGGGCCGCACCGACGTGGTCTTCGGCGCCACCACCTCCGGCCGGCCCGACGACATGCCCGGCGTGGAGGCCGCGGTGGGGCTGTTCATCAACACCCTGCCGGTACGCGTCGCCGTCGACCCCGCCGTGCCCGTGGTCCGGTGGCTGCGCCGCCTCCAGGAGGACCAGGCGCTCTCGCGCACCCGGGACCACGTGTCCCTGGCCCGGGTGCAGGCGGAGGCGGGCCTGCCCGGCGACACCCCGCTCTTCGACAGCGCCGTGGTGTTCGAGAACTACCCGGTGGTCGGGGCGCCGCCCGGGGACGGCCCGCGCGCCGAGATCGTCACCGCGCTGGAGGCCACCAACTACCCGCTCGCCCTGAGCGCCTACGCCTCCGACGGGCTGCGCCTGGTCCTGGGCCACGACCCCTCCTGCTTCGACACCGCGACCGCCGAGCGCCTCCTGGCCGACCTGGAACGCATCCTGGTCTCGCTCACCGAGGACCCCGAACGCCCCCTGGGCCGCGTGGCCGGCGCCGCCCCGGCCCGCTCCCTGGCCCTGGCCGAGGGCGGCGGGAAACAGCCGCCCCGCACCACCGTCACCGCCCTGTTCGCCGAGCGCGCCGCCCGCCACCCCGGGGCGACCGCCCTGGTCGGGGCCGACGGCACGTGGACCTACGCCGACCTGGACGCCGAGGCCGAGCGGGTCGCCGACCGTCTGCGCTCCCTGGGCGTGGGCGCGGAGTCCCGGGTGCTGCTGCTCATGCCCCGGTCGCCGCGCGTGGTCGCGGCCGCGCTCGGCGTCCTGCGCACCGGGGCCGCCTACGTCCCGGTGCACGAGACCGTGCCGACCGCGCGGGTCCGATCCCTGGCCGGGGCCCTGGGAGCGCGCGTGGCCGTCGCCGATCCCGCCATGGCCGGGCGCTGCGCGGACCTGGAGGCCGTGGTCGGCTACGCCGCCGACGGCGCCCTGACCGGAGCCGAGGGGACAGGGGGCGGGGGCACCGGGGTCCCGGCCGGACGGGGGCCTGTGCACGAGCACACCGCCGCCTACGTCATGTTCACCTCGGGCTCCACCGGCGTCCCCAAGGGCGTGGTGGTCGACCACCAGGCCGTGGTCGCCCTCAGCGCCGACTCCCGCTGGGGCCACGGCCACGACAGGGTGCTCTTCCACTCCCCGCACGCCTTCGACGCCGCCACCTACGAGATCTGGGTCCCGCTGCTCAACGGCGGCACCGTCGTGGTGGCCGACGGGCCGCTCTCCGCCGACTCCCTGCGCGAGCACTCCGCCCGGCACGAAGTGAGCGCGGTCTTCCTCACCACCGCGCTGTTCAACCTCTTCGCCCAGCAGGACCCGGAGTGCTTCGCGGGGCTGCGCGAACTGTGGACCGGCGGGGAGGCCGCCGACCCCGCCTCCCTGGCCCGGGTGCGCCGGGCCTGCCCCGACACCTCCCTGGTCCACGTGTACGGGCCCACAGAGGCCACCACGTTCGCCACGTGCACCGCGGTGGGCGAGGAGGAGGCCCGTGCCGGGCACTGCCCCATCGGCCGCCCCATGGACGCCACCGGCGCCCACGTGCTGGACGGCGCCCTGTGGCCGGTGCCGCCGGGGGCGGTGGGAGAGCTGTACCTGTCCGGGCCCGGGACCGCGCGCGGTTACGACGGCCGGCCAGGCCTGACCGCCGAGCGCTTCGTGGCCGACCCCTTCGGCGACGGAGGCAGGCTCTACCGCACGGGCGACCTGGTGCGCTGGGCCGCCGACGGACGCCTGGTGTTCGTCGGCCGCGTCGACGGCCAGGTCAAGCTCAACGGGTTCCGCATCGAGACCGGGGAGGTGGAGGCCGCCCTGCTGCGCGGACCGGACGTCGCCCAGGCCGTGGTGCTGGTGGCCGAGGCCCCCTCCGGGGGGCGCAGGCTCGTCGCCTACGTCACCGGGCACGAGGCGGACCCCGAGGCGACGCGGGAGCGGCTGACCCGCGAACTGCCCGCCTACATGGTGCCCGCGGCCGTCACCGTGCTGGAGTCCCTGCCGCTCAACAGCAACGGCAAGGTGGACCGGGCCCTCCTGCCCGAACCCGCCTGGGCGCGCGCCGCCGCACCCGTCCACGTCGAGCCGCAGACCCCCACCGAGGAGGCCGTGGCCCAGGTGTGGGCCCGCATCCTGGGCCTGGAGCGCATCGGGCGCGACGACAACTTCTTCGAGATCGGCGGGGACTCGGTGCGCAGCCTCCAGGTGGTGCGCGAGGTCGAGAGCCTGCTGGCCGTCACGGTGCCCACCCGCCTGCTGTTCGACCACCAGACGGTGCGCGCCTACGCCGAGGCGGTGGAGGACGTGCTGCTGGAACAGATGTGACATGGAAGGACCCGGAGCCATCGGGCGCCTCCTCCCACCCGATGGCCTCGGCGTTGACCGCCGTGGCCATGTGCACCCGCTCGTACGGGACCGCCTCCGTCGTGCGACCGCACCTGTGCTGAGCACGCCGACACCAGCAGGTTCGGATGGTTCTGTCAGAGCGAACTGCGAGGGCGGGGGAGGCATGGCTCTGTTCCGCGGGCTCGTGGGAGTGGGCGGAATCTGTTGCCCGTGTCCAGGACCGATGAATCGTCTCTGGCGTATCCGGTCCACATCCGGCCACTGCCATGACACGCTTTACACGCACAGTTACAGTCGCCTCGCAGCGAACCGCACAAGAGAGGTCTGGCCATGGGCAAGCACTCGAACCCCGACGCACCGCAGGACCAGCGCGGCGACCCCAAGGACAACGACTCCCAGCACCCGAGCCCTCACGGGGGCGGCGGGGAGAAGCAGGGCAAGTGATCGCCCCGCACAGTGAACGCAGGGCCGCCCTGGCCGCCCGGTTGGCGGACCGGGGCGTCCTGACCGACCCGGCCTGGCGCCGGGCCGTGGAGTCGGTGCCCCGGCACGCGTTCCTGCCCGACACCGTCTGGGGCCTGGACGTCGATGCCGGGGACGGCAAGCTCGCCCCCGTCCCCCGCTCGCACCCGGACTGGTCCCGGTGGGCCTACGACGACGTCTCGGTCATCACTCAGGTCGACGACGGCGCCCCCGCCCACCCGGACGGGCGTGGGGAGCGGGCCACGTCCTCGGCGTCCCAGCCCTCCCTGGTCGTGGCCATGCTCCAGGCCCTGGACGTCACCGACGGGATGGACGTCCTGGAGATCGGCACGGCGACCGGGTACAACTGCGCGCTGCTGTGCGAACGCCTGGGCCAAGAGCACGTCACCTCCGTCGAGATCGACCCGGCCCTGGCCCGGCAGGCGAGGTCCAACCTGGCCGCCGCCGGGTACGAGCCGCGGCTGGTCGTCGGGGACGGCGCCCAGGGGACGCCCGGCCGTGCCCTGTTCGACCGGGTGCTCGCCACGGTCGCCGCACGCGACATCCCCGGGGCATGGATCTCCCAGACCCGACCCGGCGGGGTGATCGTCACCCCGTGGGCGACCGGCTTCGCCACCACGGGCCTGCTCCGGCTGATCGTGCAGGAGGGGGGTGTGGCGCACGGGCGCGTGGTCGGCGACGCGCCGTTCATGTGGTTGCGCGATCAGCGGGTGCCCTCCGGACAGTGGAGGGACTTCGTCGACGAGCAGGCCGCCGGCGCGGTCGGGTACCGCACCGCGGTCGACCCGATGCCGGTGTGCGACGCCGACCCCTCCGGCGGTCTGGCTTTGACGGTGGGGGCGCTGGTGCCGCACCTGAACACGGTCCGCTACCACGCGGCGGACGACAGCGGCGAGGCGACCGTCTACCTGTTCGACCGGCGCGGGTCGTGGGCCCTGGTGGAATACGTCCCCGGAAACGCCGACTTCGAGGCGCACCGGTACGGCCCCCGCGACCTGTGCGCGGAGATCGACCACGCCCGCCGTACCTGGGAGGCCGCCGGATCCGTGGACCGCGAGCTCCTGGGGGTCTCGGTGACCACCACCGGTGAACGGCGGTTGTGGGTCCAGGAGCCGGACAACCCGCTCCCGGGCGCGCCGGGCGGTGCAGGAACAGGCGGTGCGCATCCTCATGTCGGGTGCCGGGTGTGATGGAGGCGCTGGCATGTCCTGCGAAGGATGAGAGACATGCCAGCACCGAGGAAGCACCTGCCTGAGCTGCGCGAACGAGTGATCCGGATGGCCGTGGACGTCCGCCGCGCACCGGCGACGCCGTGCGGCACGGGTGGTGGTCCGGACAGCCCGTCCGCGTCCACCGCCCGCACGCCGTTGAGCGGCCCGAAACTATCGAGACGCTTCCACCGGGCCGGCGGGGCGCTCAGAGGGGGCGGTCGCGGAGCTCGCGCTTGAGGATCTTGCCCGAGGCGTTGCGCGGCAGCTCCTCCACCAGCCGCACCGCCTTGGGCACCTTGAACGGCGCCAGGCGCTCCCGCACGTGCTCCACCAACAGCCCCGGCAGCGCGCCCGCGTCCGCCCCCGGCACGGGGACCACGTAGGCCGTCACCGCCTCGATCCACTTCTCGTCGGCCACCCCCACCACCGCGGCCTCGGCCACCCCCGGGTGCGCGAACAGCACGTCCTCGATCTCCCGGGAGGCCACCAGCACCCCGCCCGTGTTGATCACGTCCTTGATCCGGTCCACGACCTCGATGTAGCCCCCGGCGTCCGCACGGACCAGGTCGCCGGAGTGGAACCACCCGTCCCGGAACGCCTCCGCCGTCTCCTCCGGCTTGTCCCAGTACCCCTGGCACAGCTGCGGCGACCGGTACACCACCTCGCCCAGCTCTCCCGGCGCCACGTCCCGGCCCCGCTCGTCCACCACCCTCAGCTCCACGAACAGCGCCGCCCGCCCCGCCGAGGCGGGCCGCCCGGCGTGCTCCTCCGGGCGCAGCACCGTGGCCAGCGGGCCGATCTCGCTCTGCCCGAAGCAGTCATCAACGAATCCGACACCCTGCCTGATCTGCAAAACCCCAGTTCAGAGGCACCAATAGCGGTCACTTGTCAGCAGTCAGAGACGACATCTGGCACATGCCCGCTCCAGATCCACTCCAGATGGAGTCGGACCTGACCCCAGAACTGAAGAAGCCCCCGAGGTGGTCTCGAACACCACCGCGAGGGCTAACCCGAAACCTGATCTAGCAGGAGTCGAGCTGTGAACAGCATATCCTTCGACGTCCCCGACGTCTCCCCCGCACTTGAGGCCTTCCTCGCCCTCTCCCCTGTCGAGGTCTGCGCCCTTGTCGCTCTTGCGATCGCCCTCGTGGTCGCCGCCTCCACCTACCGGCGCACCGTGCCCACGCTCAACGAGCGGGCCGTGGCCGACGCGGGCCTCACCGTTGAGGAGGCCCGGCGATGAGCTACATGCTCCTTCTCACCCTGGACGTGCCCGGCCACGGTCGGGTCACCCTTAAGTCGACGTTCGACCCTGCGCCCGGATCCACCCGGATGAACGTCCTCGACGACGCAATCGCGTACCTGTACCGGTCCGTGGGAATCTCCGCAGACACGCCCCCGGTGATCATTCACTGGTCGCTTGAGCCGATGGCGCTCGGCGGTGCCCTGTGAACCTCCTCGACTTCGCGCTCGCGCACCCCTTCGGCACGGCCTTCGGTGTCCTCGTGGCCGTCTCGGTCGCCGCGATCATCTACGCGGCCATCGCCGCTGACTCCGAGGGGCGGTCGTGGTGAGCGCCGCCGCCGACGCCCCCGTCGCTGACATGTCCCTGCGTGCCATCGCCCTCGTCCGCGCCGTCCACCACCGTGACGACTTGGGCGTCCTCGCTGCGCTCGACGGGCTGGACGCGACCGGCGTCGCGATGGTCGCAGTACAGGGAGCACGACTTACCGGGAACCTCATCGCTGACAACTCGGTGTACACGGTCGATCAGGTCTGTCGGAAGTTGGAGCACAGCGTCCGGGCAGGTTCCCAGTGACCGCCTCCCGCTTCGCCGCCGTGACCGCAGCCATGGAGGTCGCCCACCACGTCGGCGACTACATGCTCCAGACCGATGTCCAGTCCGCCCGCAAGGGCGCACGCAGTGACCGCCTGGAGGAGTGCTCCGAGGCCGAGTCGTGGACGGCGCTCGCCGGACACGTCGCCTCGTACCACGTCGCGCAGGTCGCAGCTCTGGTGGTCGCCGACCGGGCGCTCGGACTGAAGCTCCGCCCCGGCCGTGTCGCTGCGGGCGTCGCCATCTCCGCAGTCACGCACGCGGTGATCGACCGCCGTTGGCCGGTGCGCGAGTGGATGGACCGCGCCGGCGCGAGGAAGTTCCGTGAGCACGGCGGGGCGGCGCACGTCGACCAGGCCATGCACCGGGTCAGCCTTTTCGCCTCGGCGCTCGTGATTGCGGGCGGTGCCCGATGACCTTCCTTCGCCTTCTCGCCACCATCGCAGTCTGGCAGTGCTTCGCCTGCGACACGTGGAACTCGGGCAGCCGCTGCACGGTCTGCGAATACGACCCTTACGGCAACCCCCCGCAGAGCTGAACGCGCTCTCCCTCTGCCGTCCGGGCCACCCGGGCGGCTCGGGGACCAGCACGGTCCGCACACGAGAAGGAGCACGCCATGATCACCACCACCGCAGCCGAGTACATCCGCACCGTCGAGACCGCCATCCGCCACTCCGAGAACTCCTGGGCGTGGGACCACAAGCCCCACATCCCCGAGGACGAGCTGGAGACCAGCGACGCCGCCATGGCGCTCGCCGCTTACCTGGAAGCCGCCGAGGAGGGTCGCGGCGGCATCATCTCGCTGCCCGACGGCCAGGCCGTGGCCTGGCACCACCGCGACGGGTGGTCGGTCATCTCCGAGCACGGGGTCGCCACCGGCCTGCTCGTGGGCCTGGACGCCACTGGCGCTGAAGTCGCCCGCATCGTCGCGAAGTACTGACCCACTGCCCTCGAAGGAGTCCCATGAAGACCTGTGACGGAAACGCAGTCGGCGTCGTCCTCTACATGGCGGAGGTCGCGTCATGATCCGCGGATGCCTCGGACAGCTCATCACCTGGGGCCTGATCGGCGCCGTCGTCCTGTGGGTGCTGGGCAACCCGGAGAGCGTGGCAAGCCTGGTCGGCACGTTCCTGGACCTGGTCGTCGCCGCAGCTGACTCCCTCGGCCGCCTGGTGACCTCGCTCGTCGCCGAGTTCGACGGCCTCATCTGATCGCCAGAAATCCCTGCACAGAAAGGCACCACCCCATGGCCACCATCTTCAAGCACACCAACTTCGTCGACCAGACCATCGAGATCGACTCCGACCCCGGGCTGCGGGTCACCACCTCTTCCTGCGAGCCGGTGACCGCGGACGTGTACCTGCCCGAGAGCGACGACCCGCACGCGGTTCTGGGTCTACTGCACGCCATCCTCGTCGCGTCGGGCATGGCCGGCGACTACGAGATCGCGGTGAAGCCCAACTCTGAGTTCGGCGACGCCGAGGAGCTCGCCGCGGGGATCGCCCGGGTGAAGACTCCCGCGACCGCCTGACCCACTCACGAACACGGCCCGCCCCGGACACCTGAATTGTCCGGGCCGGGCCGCTACCGACCTACTGGAGGAAGGCAATGAACACCGTACCAACCGAGAACCCGCAGGAAACAACCCTCCTGGAGGCCCTTTCTCCGTGGCTTCCGTGGGCCGTCGGGGCCGTGGTCGTCGTCGCCATCACCGTGTGGGTGTTGCGTCGCCTGCACAGCGGCGGGCAGCTGGTGGACCTGTCGAGCCGGGCGCAGCGCCTTCTGGTCAAGCGCGCCACCCCTTCCGAAGCACCCAAGGAGCCTTCTCCCGCGATCGAGGGCGAGTCGCCGGCGTGGTTGACACGGGCACTCGGCGCCGCTGCTGCTCTGCCGACCCTGTTCGCTCTGCCGTGGGCGGCGTGGGCTGTCGCGCACGTTCTGCCCGTTCCGTTGTACATCTCCCTGCCGCTCGGTGTGCTGTTCGACCTGGTGATGGTCGCGTCGGTGGTGCTGGCGCTGCTGGTGCCGTCAGTGTCCCGTCAGGCGTCCACTCTCGGATGGGCTGCGGCGGCACTGGCGTCGGCGGCGATCATGTTTCACGTCGGCCTGTCGGGGGCGCTGATCTTCGCCGCGACGCCGCTGCTGTCCAAGGCCCTCTGGGGGCTGTTGGTGACGATCCGCCGAGCGGAGATCAAGGCTCGCGCCGAGGAGAAGCGCCAGCATGAGGAGGCCGAGCGGGAGAAGGAGCGCGTTGAGGCAGAGCGCGTTAAGGCTGAGGCCGAGGCCGCCCGGCTGGCCAAGGCGGAGCAGGAGCGCAAGGACGCAGAGCTGTCCACCGAACTGTCGCATGAGCGCAAGGTCGAACTGGCTCGCCTGGAAGAGGACGCGAAGTACATCGAGGCGAAGGCCGAGCGGGAGCTGCGTGTGGACGAGGCCAAGGCAAAGGCCGAGCACGCGAAGAAGGTTGCGGAGATCGAGCGCTTGGGGGCTGAGCAGCGGGCGATGGACGAGGAGTCCGCGAAGGTTGAGATCGCCCGCCAGGACCTGATCCGCAAGGTGAACGCGTCCAAGCCCGCGAGTTTCGCGTTGTCGAGCGGCGAGGTCCCGAACGACCTGTCCGGCATCTCCTCCCCCGCCGTCGCCTCGCGCGAGGAAGCCACCGACCACCTGACGCTGCTGGGGTTCGGAGGCACCGCACCGAAGCCCGCCCGCGCCACTCCCCTGGAGCTGGAGGTGCGCGCCCGCGAGGTATACGAGCCGGGCATGTCGCTGAACGCTTTCCGCCAGGCCCTCGGCGTCGGGATGACGAAGGCTCACCCGCTCCACCAGAAGCTCCGCGCTGAGTCGGAGGCCACCGGATGAGTGAGCAGCCTGACGCCACCGCTACCGAACCCACCACCCCTACCGACACCGCCACGGCTACCAGTACCGGTAGCCCGGTAGGGGTGGTGCCACTGGCCGGTAGCACCCTGTCCGCGACCGCTGCGAGCTCGGCCGCCGTCTTCTCGGCGTTCGGCCCTCTCGGACTGGTGGCCGGTGGGGCTGTGGCGGCGGTCGGTGGGGCGCTACTGGTGAGCAGCAAGGTCCGCGCTGGCAGGGCCCGGAAGGCGGGTCGCACGGGGCGGGGCTTCGGCGGTCGGCCGCGTGCCGGTAGGTCCCTGCGGCAGATGGCCGCGTCTGCGAAGCGCAGTGGTGGCCTTCCCGGTGCTCGTGCCGGTAGGGCTCGGATGGCTGCGGCCCGCTCGGCTGGTATTGCTTCCGGGATGGTGGCGGGTAGGCGTGCCGCGGCTGCTCAGGCCCGTCGCGGCGGTGTCGGTGGGGGTAGGGGTAGCGCTTCCGGTGGCTACTCGGGTCGGCGCGGTGGCGTGCTCCGTCCGGGTGGTCTTGGCAGCCGTCCGGGGTGGGCCGGCAGAGGTGGCGCTTCCCGGGGGCGGGGTTCTGGTATCGGTGGTCGTGCTACCGGTGGCAGGCGCGCCACTGGTGGGCGCTCGACCTTCGGTCGTCCCCACGGTGGCCTGTCCCCGCGTTCCGGTGGCGGGGGCCGTGGGTGGTGGCCCGGGAGCGGCGGTGGGGGTAGGGGTGCCGGTGGCCGTACCGGTAGGCCTGCCGGGTGGTCTCCCAGTCGGTGGCGTCGACGGGGTGGCAGGGCTCGGCCGGGCGGCGACGGGCTGACCGGCAAGGAGCGGCGTGCGACCCAGCGCGCGTACAAGGCCATCGCGGACCGTCCTCGCTCCCTCGGCGAGCGGCTCAGGTCCCGTCTGAAGTACCGGCTTTCGCGCACCCGTACCGGTCGGATGGTGCTTCGGGCCGGGCGGGGTGTGGCCCTGCTGGGCTCGGGAATCGGCGCCCTCGGTGCGGGCCTGTGGGCCATCAGTCAAAAGTCGTGGCGGTGGGCGTTCCCGCACACCAAGCGCGCCGGCGCCTACCTGGCGGGCGCGTGGTCGGAGCTGCTCCTCAAGGGCAAGCGCAAGTTCGAGAAGTCCAAGTATCGGACCGGGTTCGAGCCCGGCAAGGACGGCGGCCCGGCTGCCGGTGGAGGAGAGCGTCGCATGTCTGGAGCTTCACGTCAGCGGGTGCAGTACGCGGCTCAGCTGCTCGCACAGGAGATCGCGGCTTACAACGAGGAGGGCATGTTGGCCTACGTCGACGGGATCGATGTCATCCCTCAGGCCCTGGAGTACGTGGCGGTGGGCATTCGGGCCCTGGCGGTGTCTGCTCTGAACGAGCAGCCCTTGGACCCGCGCGTAGGCGAGTTCATCAACGGTGGCGCGAACGGCTTGTCCAACCTGTCGAACACAATGCAGCACCTGCGGGGGCTGATCGAGACGGTGCACGCAGACGATCTGCGCAAGCTGCGGGAACACGCCCGTCCGAACGGCCACAAGTGGGACCACACGTACAACGCCAGGTAGCTACCGGTAGCGGAAGGAGGAGTAGCGGTGGGCAAGAAGAAGCAGAAGAAGACGATCGAGTGGGGCCACTACGGGCCGATCTCAGGCCCGTTCACGGCGGCGTGCACGTCGCTGGCGGTGGCCGGGTGGGGTGACGTGGTGGGGCTGTCGCCCTGGTACGCGGTAGCGGGCGCGGGTGCGTGCGGGCTGCTCACTCTGGCCATGGACGTGAAGCGGAAGCTACCGGTATTCGCACGGCTCACCCATCTGGGGGCGTGGGCGTTCCACGGGTGGTGGACGTGGGGGGCGCTCGCTGCCTCCACTCCCTACTCGGTGGACGGTATCGCCACTCTCGCTACCGGTACTGCGGTGGCGGTGGTGGCGGCCCAGGCCGCGTCGGTGCACACCGAGAACGTCCGCGAGCACCTGGAGCGGGTCGAGGAGGAGGAGCGCAAGGACGGTATCGCCGGAGAGTGGATCAGCCGGATCAAGCGGGTGTGCAACATCGGCGGGGTGAAGGTCGCCGGTATCGACCCGTGGAAGCGGCCCGTGCCCGGTAGTCCTGACGAGACCCGGGAGACCGGGTACTCCGTCCTGATCGAGCTGCCTGACGGCGGCTACCGGTGGACGGACATCAGCAGCAAGCGCCTGGAGATGGTGTCGAGCGCGAACCTTCCCACCGGGTGTGGCATCGAGGTCCGTCCCGGCGATACCGCACGGGAGGTCGTCATCGACGTGACCACGGTGAACGTCCTGGGCGAGGATCTGCCGCTGGGCCCGATCGAACGCCGGTCCATCTACGACCCCATCCCCGTCGGCATCCGCCACGACGGCAGCTTCCTTGAGGTGTCGCTGAAGTGGCAGTGGGCCTTGTTGATCGGCCAGACCGGGTCGGGTAAGTCCAACCAGCTCACGGCCATGCTGTCGTACCTGCTGATGTGCGATGACGTGCTGATCTTCGGCATCGACTTCAACGGCGGGAAACTGTTCATGCCCTACCTGCGGCCGTGGCTGCGGGGCGAGGCGAAGAAGCCCGCGATCACCGCGGTGGCCACCGACGAGGACGAGGCTCTGGCCATGCTGAAGTTCCTCATCGACGTGATCCCCCTGCGGGCCTCCGCCTACGCGGACCTGATGGAGGAGGAGGACGACGACAAGGTCCCCGCTTCCCCGAAGATCCCGCACATCGTGGTGGTCTCCGACGAGTCCAACAACTTGCCGTCCGAGGTGAAGAAGCTGCTGGTGGAGCTGTCGAACCGGTCCCGGGCAGTGTCCATTCGGGGTCTGACGTGCGGGCTTCGGGCCGTGGACGCCGGCGGGAACGGGATGCCGATCGAGCTGAACGCGCAGGCCGCGGTGAAGGTCGCCATGCAGGTCGACAACGACGCGGAGCTCTCGTACCTGTTCTCGTGGGGGCGGGCTCCCAAGTGTGAGGAGATTCCGGGGATCGGCTTCGGTGTGGGCGGGGAGAAGGGGAAGCCCATCAGTGGGTTCAAGGGTCCGCGGACGAAGCCGTCGACGGCGTCGGAGGTCGCGAAGGCGTCGGACGTGTGGCGCCCGGACCTGGACGCGGTCGCGATCCAGGCGGGTCCGGACTGGTGGGAGCACCGGTGGGATGCGGCTCGGGAGACGTGGCTGGCGGGCAAGCAGTCGGCCCAGAAGGCCTCTGCGTCCGCACCTCAGGGCGCTTCTGCGGGCCCGTCGCACCCCTCTCCTTCCGGCCCCATCCCGGACCCTTCGCGGGCCGGTGACGTTGCTGAGGAAGCCGCCCGGAAGGCCTTCCGGGACGCGGGGATCCCCTTCCCCGGCGACGCCCCGCAGGAGCCCCAGGGCCCTGCGGATGACGGGTTCGATGCGCTCGCGTCGGACAGCCTCTCCGACCTTCAGGTGCCGCGGCTGCTCACCATCGGACGGGACATGGCCGCAGAGGAGGGGCTGGTGCCGATGGCGGACCTCGCGCGGCGTTTCCAGCTCACCTCCCGACGTCTTGGCGAGCTGCTGCGGATGGTGGGCGTGGAGCCCCGTCAGTCGCCGTGGAGGGGTGCCCGCGCCTACGAGCAGGAGGCGTTCGTGCTCGTGATCGAGGGCATCCGGTCGGGTCATCTCGCGGCCCCGGACGAGGTGTGGGCGGCCTCTCCGGTCGAGTAGCGGCCGGTTGCGCGCCCGATAGCGATACCGGGCGCGCAACCACCTGACCTGCGAAAACTACTGAGTTGCGCTACGCAAGGCCCCCTCCTGGCGGCTCTCAGGCGCCGCCCCTCCCCCTCTTTCCGGTCGCAACCGAGTCCTGCGCGCCCTGTCCTCTTGTGGCCATCCGCCCACGGTCTGTCACTCGTCCGAGAGATCCTCAGGACGTTCCCCTCCTCCCCCTTGGAGCCCCCCTCATGATGGGTACCTCGCATGCTGCGACCGGCATCCTCGCCGGCGGCATGACCGGCTTTCTCCTCTCCGACAATCTGGGCCACGCCCTCGTGTGCGCGGCCATCGGCGCCGGCGCGGCGCTCCTCCCCGACTTGGACACCCCGGGCAGCACGGCAGGCCGGTCCTTGGGTGTGGCGACGGAGCTCGTGTCGGGGAAGATCCGTCAGGCGTCCCGGGAGGTGTACCGGCGGACTGCGACCGCGGTGGAGTTGAAGCGCGCGCAGGACGGCGGGCACCGGTTCCTCACCCACACCGTGCCTGCATGCATGGCGTTCGGGCTCTTGGCGTTGCTGGTGTCGCTGATCCCCCTCGGCGCAGGCCTCGTCGTGTTCGCGATGTCCGCGCTCGGATTGGGGGCGGTGCTGAGGGAGTGGAAGTTCCTCGGCCCACGGAAGAAGCGTCAGCTGACCTCGGTCATCACGGCCGTGCTGTTCGGCGTGGGCACGATGCTGGTTCCGGGTTGGGGGCCGCCGTGGTGGCTGGTTGGTCTCACGGTCGCCGTGGGGTCGCTGACGCATGTGCTCGGCGACTGGCTGACCCGGTCGGGTGTTCCGCTCGCGTGGCCGTTCGTGGTGAACGGCAAGAGGTGGTGGATGTTTCGCAGCCCGGTCGCGTTCCACACCGGCAAGTCCCCGGTCGAGGTCGGCATCAAGTGGGGGTCAGTGGCCGCGTTCCCGATCCTCGTGCTGCTGGGGACGCCAGCGCCTCCCCCGATGTGAGCGTTCTGTCCCCAGCGCCCTCTAGCCTGATCTCTCCACAGAAGAAAGTGATCCCCGTGCCACCCAAGAAGAACATCACCGACTATCGCGTCTTCAGCCCCACCGAGGACAGGTCGGCTCGTATCGCGGCTTGGCTGTCTGAAGCCGAGGGCGAGGGCCACGTCATCAAGGTCGTCGACCAGGAGGCGGAGGAGCCTGTGATTGAGTCTGGCGGGCGACAGTACAGGCTCACCTTCACTGGCGAGCTGTTCCCGGAGGGCTATCTGGCGAGCGCCCGAGCGATCGAGGATGCTAACTCGTAGCTGTGTGCAGTGAAGGCCCCTCTTCGGAGGGGCCTTTTGTGTGCCGTCGGCGTGTCGCCCACCTGACACTTCTACTCTTTGCACATGGTCAAGTACGGAGCGCACCACGAGTGCGAGATCACCATGACGATGACAACCGAGCAGGAGGCGCGGTTCCGCGCCGACCACGACCTCTCGGAGGATGAGCCGCTGGGACCGTGGATCTCTCGCGAGATGGAGGAGCGGTTGCGCGCGGCGGGCCCATGGTTCACCCATGTGCAGGTCGGAGAGGTGTGGAGGGATGCCCCGGAGACAGCTCCCGGCGTCGTCCGATAGCTTCTCCGCCTCCCGGCCCCTGCTTCGGCGGGGGCCTTTCTCATGTCAGGTGGCGCTGCACAGGAACGCCGCCCACTCCGACCTCGGGATGTCGAGGTGCCCCCGCTCCGGGTGCTTGGAGTCGCGGATGGCGGTGCCGGCAGGAAGGTCGGCGACCTCGACGCACGCGCTCTGGCTGCCGCTGTAGCTGGACTTGCGGAACGCCACCTCAACGCACTCGTTCTCGCCGGCGCTGTAACTGGACTTGAAGAACACGAGTTCGCTCATCCCCGAGGTGTACCCGCCCGCGCGGTGGTGCCGGTGGCCGGAAGCGGACAGGGGCAGAGCTCGATACTCGGCGTGCGGTGTCGTGGGGCATTCGTAGCATCTGCCCATGACCTCCTTCACTGCTCTACACCGGGCTCTTGGCCTTGCCCCGGGGCCGCTGTCGATCGACATGTTGAACGCGGCCGTCGAGGCCCGTGTCCACGAGATGGCCGACCTGGACTGGAAGGGAAAGCTGATTCCAGCGGAGAACCTGACCCGGTCCGACTTCCCCAAGGACGTCGCCGCGATGGCCAACAACGGTGGCGGCCTTCTCGTCTACGGAGTCAAGGAGACCCGGAAGCTAGCGACCACGCGCGTGGACGTCGGCGTCTTTGATGAGAACTACGAACGCACGCTGCGCCAAGCCGCGATCTCGGCGATCTCCCCGCCCATCCTCAACTTGCGTGTTCACCAGCTCGGATCCGAAGCAGAGGGCCGAGCCATCGTGGTCGAGGTGCCCGCAAGCGCCGCAGGGCCGCACCTGATCTACCGCAACCAGTTCTTCGGGGCCCCTATTCGCAACGACGCCGACACCGTCTGGATGGGAGAGCATCAGATCGAGGCGATGTACCGGGCTCGGTTCGAGGAGCGCCGCCACGCGAGTGAAGCGCTAGACGCGCTGTACCAGGAGACCGCGGACGGCCGCGACGCCAAGGAACGGGCGTGGCTCATCGCTGTCGCCCAGCCTCGGATCCCGCGGCTGCTGCACCGGGCGACTCTTGGGGAGGCGCGCGCGGTGCTCGCGCGCGCCAGGAGGTTGACGCTCGGCTACGCGTCCAGTCGGGATAACCATCCGCTGGAGAACGTCGAATGCGACAACCCGCGGCCGGGCCTGCGTCGCTGGGTGGCGACGAACACCGCCACCGATGAGCGATCCCAGTGGAAGCAGGCGTGGGTAGGGGTGCACCATGACGGAGCGGTCACTGTGGCCACCGCGATCGGGGGGCGCCCGATAGACGCGAAGAGCTCCCACGAGGGCGGAGAGGTACGGGGGTCGGGCGTTGAGTGCGCAGTCGCCGACTTGATGGCCTTGGTTCGGGCGACCGCCGAAGGCAGTGGTGACCGCGAGTACGAGGTTCGTGTCGGCATCGAATGGGATGGTGATGGGCCACTGACGTTGTGCCGCACCGAATTCGGTGGCTGGCTCCCCGCACCTGCGGCGTACTCACTGAGTCGGTACGTGCCCGTCAGCATGACCGTCATGGCGACAGCGTCGGAGGAGGACTTCCACGAGCAGGTGCATGACCTGGCCCAGGACTGCGTGAACCAGGGGGGCTTGTTCAACCTTGAGCTGATCTCCCTGCCCGATCGCGAGTAGTAGGCGGCTGCCCTCATGCTGATTCGCCACGCCCTGCCGGAGGACGGCCCGGACATCGCCCGCCTGGTCGCCGCCGCGGCTCCGAGCTTCGGCGCGAAGGGGCACTCCGCGGGCTCCGTCGCCCTGGTCGCCGTTGACGCCGGCGTCGTGGTGGGCTGGCTCGAAGGCGTCCTCGACGGGGCGTACACGGGCCCCGGCGCCCCGGTGCCGCCTCCCCACGGGTACGTGCTGTCCCTGGTGGTCGACGCGGCGTGGAGGCGCCGGGGGGTCGGCACGGGGCTGCTGGACGCGTTCGTGGACCTCGCGCGAGGCGCGGGACGGCGCTGGGTGTTCCTGTTTCCGGACGAGGGCGAGCAAGTCGAGGGGCGCGTCGCGTTCTTCGAGCAGGCCGGGTTCGAGGCGGTGGCCGACCCCGGGGAGCGGTGGCCCGCGATGGGGAGGTGGACATGACAAAGCCCCTCCGAAGAGGGGCCGATCAGATAGTTACTGCGTCCACTCATGCCGTTCTGCGTCAATGCTCGGATCCATCTGATATGTGATCCAAAGGGGTTGTTCGACTTGAGTGATGCTCATGGACGTGTCGAGCACTATCGTCTGCCATCCGCCCACTTCCTCCCAGGAATACTCCTTGCCGTTGGGTGCGTAGATGACGACCTTGTACACCGGGGGCTTGTCGCTGTTGCGGACCTTCATCTGCTCAGCGGCCCGTTCAGTGACTTCCCACGGGTGCTTGTGCTCGTTGAGCTGTTGTTCGACGAGGTCGTTGGCGCGTTTGGCCTCGCTTGCTGCCGCATGGGAAGCGGACGCGGAGGAGTGGGCGTAGTAGAGGCTTCCGAGAGAGATGAGGAAGGCCAGGGCGGCGATGCCGACGGCCCACCAGTTGGGCTCTTGGAGGATGTCGCTGAGGGTCATGGCGGGAGAGTAGCGGGCTCGCGGGTCGGGCACGTGCCCGACCAGTCCTTGCCATGTACGTTGCCCCGACCAGACCGGAACAGAGGGACCATAACGGCATGAGCAGAGAAGTCAGCCTCCAAGACAACGAGATTCTGCTTGAGAAGCTCGACAGTGAGGATCCCGAGTTTAGCTACCCGTTTGCCGAAGCTGCCCATGCCATCAGTGTGAATACCCACCTTGCAGACACCCAGGAGTTAATCGTAGCTGATGTGAAAAAACTGCAAAGCACACATGGCAAGGACACCTACGTCACCACTCGGAAGACTCCAATCGGCAAGGTAGTCGTCCTGCAATACCCCTACCATCACGCGCTTGAGCATAGGTACTCCCTGTGTCACTGCGACGTAAGTGGGTTGCGGAGGAGTACACCCTGGTGATTCTTGCTGCCTTGTCGACACAGCACTGCACCCCGTAGGGGCCTCGCTACCAGGCCGATCAGGTTGCCCACTAAGTTGCCCGCAGTGCTTGCGAGGAACCTAGTGAGCAACCGGTGATCAGATCCGTCGGCGTTCCCTCGGCGCGTGGTCGGGCGGGTCGTACCCACCCAGGACGCTCCACTCATGGCAGAGGGTGGACCCGTCCACGGCGATCCAGTGGCCTCGCTTGTCGGGGTGCGGCCAGATCTTGCGACGGCACTCCGCGCACTCGCGGGGGTCACCGGTGGCGCGGGCTGCGGTCTGTTCGGCGAGGGTCACGGGGTCCCCTCCGGGAGCGGAGCTTCGACGCCGAGCGCCTTCACGGTCGCGCACGGCCAATCCGCGTACCCACCCTGACCGTCCGAGCAGTGGTTGCACCACAGGGTCGGGTTCTTGGGGCACAGCAGGTTGCTGTACCACCCGTCGCGGTAGTGGCCTTCGCTGATGGGGTCGCCGCAGTGGCCGCACTCGTCCGGGTCGTTGACGTTGTCGGCGTCCTCGAAGCGCACGATCGGCGCGTGCAGGGCGAGGACGGCGTTCACGGGTCCGACGAGTGATCCTGCCTGCTCTGCGGTCACCGTGGCGTGCACGGGGGCGGCTGCGATCAGGGGCGGGGGAAGTTCGCCGTGTCCTGTGTCGAGGATCGGGGTGGGGTGGTCCATGCTGTTCCTCCTGGTCTGATTGTCGCCCGTCACGCCTGTGTTCGCTGACGTGTCGGGACGGGAGGTGGGGCCGCCCGACGACAGGACGCCGGGCGGCCGTGGTGTCAGACCCGGAGTTCGACTTCGCCGTTGCGGATCTGCTCTGCGGTCACGATGGGCGCGAGTGCCCCGGTGAGGTCCTGCGGGCGGGGGGTCGGCAGCAGCGACCCGTCGTACTCGTCTTGGTTCGCGGGGTTGCGGTAGGGCGTGTAGCCGCCCCTGGCGCGCTTCTCGGCCCTTTGGATGTCCTGGATGCTGGGTGCTCCTGCTGTGCCCTGTGCGGGCACGTGGGGCGCTCCGAGACGGCGTGCAAGGTCAGGACGGGCGTCGGCTCCGTCGCGGTCGAGGATCTTCCGCACGGTCTCGAAGTCCCCAGCGGCCATGTCGGCCTCGCAGGCGGAGCAGTACCCGGGCGCGAGGGTCACCCCGTGCTCGGAGCAGGCGGCGTCAACGGGCGGGGAGTCAGCGAAGCGGCGAACGTGCGCGAGGTCGCGGGCGAGGTCCCGGTCAGTCCGGCCCGTCACCCACGGGATGATGCGGCGGATCGGCTGCCCGTTGTCACCCTGCTGCTCGATGTAGTCCACGACGGCGGTGGCTTCGTCCTCGGTGCACCCGGTGCGTTGCATGACGATGGCTTCTGGAGTGATCGTCTTCTTCGTCTTCTCAGCGACGGCGGGTGGTGCCGCCTCGTGGGTGATGTCCTCTACCTCAGCCGAAGAAGAAGAGAGGGTCATATCAGAAGGTCCCATAAGAGGGTTGGGGGACTCTGAGTCCCCCCGCGAGGGGACTTCGTGTCCGGTGGCGGGGGGACTTGTAGTCCCCCCGGTGCCAGGGGACTTTGTGTCCCCCCGCTCCCCCGGGTCTCCGTCCTTCTTCTTCCGGCGCTCGGGGCGTTCCTGCCCCTTGTCCTTGCGACCGGGCTTCGCCGGGGCGTCGGCAAGGTCGGGCCGGTTCTGCGGAGTGATGGGACCGCGTCCGCGCTCAGCTCGGGACTCGTTGACGTTCGCGAGCTGCTGAGCGCTGTAGTAGGAGTGCGGGATCATGATCTCCCACACGACGGTCTTCTTGTCGGCGGGGAGCTTGAGCCAGCCTTCGGGCATCTTCCCGGTCTGGCGTCGGAGGATTCCGCGTTCTTCCATGGCGTGGCACTTGCGGCGGACGGTCTTGGTGTCGATCTTCGCGACGCGCGCGAGTGCGGGGTAGCCCCGGTAGGCGTTGCAGCCGTCGAAGTCGCCCTTGTTCGCGAGGGCCATGAGGACGGCACGCTCTGCCGCGTCAATGACGGGGGCGTGCTCCAACGCCCAGATGATGGGGTAGAGGCTCACGGCGTCACCTCGATGCTGAGGTGGAACGTGAGTGTGGCTCGCTGGGTAGCCCCCCAGTTTTGGGTACGGGCTACCATGTAGCTAGAGTTCATCCCTAGCCGCCTTTCCTGTGTGTGCAGGTGAGGTGGTCAGAAGCCGTCGTGGTGTTACCAGCACCCGGCGGCTTCGCTGTTTTCAGATGTCCTGTAAGTCTACCTTGTGTTCACGTGCGACGGGAGGATTGCATGGGGCATACTTGCAATCTACCCCACGGTGGTGCATGGTGGGCACATGCAAACGCTGAATCCACTCGGCCTCGACACCATCGACGCCACCGGCTACATCACCGGCCAACACGACCTCGATGCCGACCACGTCAACGAGATCGCCGCGTCCATGGAAACCGATGGCTGGCAGGGTGCCCCCCTTGTCGTCCTCGGTGACTACGCCCGCGCCTACACCGGCACCCACCGGCTCGCCGCCGCCGAACAAGCCGGACTCGATGAGGTTCCCGCAGTGGAACTCGCCGACCTGTTCCAGGCGTGCAACCTCGACCTGTGGGAGATCTGTGACGGGCAGGGCCTGTCCGTTCTCGAAGATCGCCCGCAGATCGTGGAGCTCCTGCCCGCCGACGTTCGCTCCGCCTACGGCCTTGAGGACCTTTGCTGATGACCTACACGGACTTCGAGAAGTTCAACGCACTCACCCGCCAGCAAGCAGCAGTCCAAGACGAGGTAGACCGCATCGGCGCCGAACGTGCCCGCCTCCTCGCTCAACTCCACATCGAAACCGGCCTGTCCTACGCGAACATCGGCGCTGAAGTCGGACTGAGTCGCGGCACCGTCCAGCAGCTCGTGGAACGCGGACGCAAGATCCTCACTCACGAGCGCGAGGCTGCCCAAGAGCGGGAGCCGACGGTCGCCCACTACCAGCGCGATCAGGGATGGGCACCCGACGACGCGACCAGCCAGCGGGCCCTCATGGAAGGCACGGCCGCCGCCCACGGATACGAGATCGTGCAGTGGAACGAGGACTGACGCGTTGCGCGAGCCCGTCCGGCAGGTCCGGGCGGGCTTTCGTGTGTGCAGCCGAAAGCCCCCGACGGGCGGGGGTCGGGCAGGGTTGAGGACTACTCCCCTGCGTCCTTTCTAGGGGTCGCCGGCCACTCCGCACCCGGGTACCCCAGCCACGCCTCCCATAGCTGACGGGTGACCGCTGAGCGGTCCGACCCCGCCCTCTTCACTGCGGCATCGAAGTCGTCCGCGAGTTCGTCTGGGATGCCGCGGAGAACCCGCTGCCTGTGCCTGTGCTGGTTTGCCATGGGCCCATGTTCTCAGGTGGCTTGCCACCCGTCAATTGGCATGGCATAGTGGGTGGCAAGCCACCCCTCAAATGGTAAAATGAGAGAAGAAACCCCCAAGGAGTCCCCGATGACCTACACCCCCCGCGCCGGCGACCTGGTCCGCGACGCCGACCACGAGCTGTGGTTCGTGTACGCCGACGACCGCAACCCCGACGGCCTGCTGTACGCCATCAACGCCCACACCGACCCCCGTGAGCCCGGCCAGCCCGTCCGGAGCGTGGACACCACCTGGGGGCCGCTCCGGCTGGAGTACAGGCCCGCTTGACCCCGACCGAGCAACGAAGGAGCCCCAATGGACGAAGCGCCGCATGAACTCCTGCAACGGGCGGCCAACAAGGCGCGCGGCACCGCACAGGACGCCATCGAGAAGAACCAGGGCTGGATGGTCGAAGAGAAGTCCGCTCCGCTCCACTTCGACGACTCCGCCGACCTGTACTCGCATGACCTGCGGTGGGCTGTCGTCCGGGACCTGTACCCGCACCATGAGGTCGCGATGGACCTCACCAAGGCGCACGCCGACCACGTCGCCCTGTGGCACCCTGCCGTGGCCCTGGTGGTCGCGGACTGGCTGGACACCGAGGCGAGGAACGCGCGGCTCATACAGGCCAGCGTCCTGCCTCGCCACGCTGAAGCGGTCGCCCGCGCGCTGCTCGCCGTTTGACCCCCTGACCGACCGACAACTTCAACCGCTGGTGCGCCTGACCCCGCCCACACGGAAGGCCGCCCCAAACGGGGCGGCCCGGGAACACGAAACGAGGAGTCCTGATGACCCCCACTGACGCGCAGGTCGCCGCCGTCATGGCTGCGATCGTCGCCCCCGACAGCGAGCAGCCGAAGAGCGTGCTCGTGGAGTTCCAGCGCTGGCAGCTGGAGCAGACCATTCGGCGGGTGTGGCCGCACATCGTGGAACAGAGCAAGGAGGAGAAGTGATGGACCGCGAGACCTTCAACGACCCGATCCACAACCCTCCGAGCAGCACCCCCGCCGAGGCGTTCGGCGAGCTCCCCGAGGACGGCCGGATCCCCTTCCTGGCGTTCCTCGACCGCTTGGAGGAACTGCTCGGACACGGAGTCGATGCCGACTGGTTCGAGCACCCCAACCCCGAAGACGGCACCGCCGGAGAGCTGGAAGTCCAGGTCCACGCCATCCACTTCGCCAACCCCTCCGAGGATCCGTGGCTGCTGACCTTGAAAGGCACGGTGTACACCGACCCCGACCTCGCTCCCGACTGGACGTGGGCATGGGACTCGGCGGACAGCGACGAAATGCTCTGGGAGACGGCGCCCGAGCTGAACGGGTGGGGGTGGCCTGGCGCCGATGACGCCGTGGATGTTCTCGCGCTACTCGATCGGCAGCGCGCGGCGTGGGATGACGGACTGGCCGGCCTGCACACCGAGGAGAAGTGATGGACCCGCTCGACACCCTGACCGTCGCCGACTGGCGGCGCGTCTACGAACGCAGCCAGGAGCGCGTGAAGGCCCTGCTTGACGAGGGCGTGGCGGCCCGGCGGCGCGAGGCGGAGCTCGTGGACCGTCTGCGGCGGCGCGAGGAGGAGAACCAGCGACTCAGCGAGCAATCCGCACTGCGGTCCGGACGCGTCGACCGGCTGGAGGCATCGAACCGCAGTCTCCGGGAGGGACGCGACCGAGAGCGGGTCAACGCCGCCAAGAGCTCGAAGGAACTGGAGGACGAGAACCAGAAGCTGCGGGACAAGCTCTGGAACATCGCCCTCGTCAGGGCGTACACCAACGAGGACGGCAAGAGCTTCGTGTTCACCGACGACCTGCTCGTCGCCGCAGGAGACATCACCCCGGAAGCCCTGGAGCGCGCCCGGGAGATCGCCGGGGAGGAGACGTGATCATCACCCTGTGCGGGTCCGTCGCCTACCCCGAACTCCTCGTCCGTGCGGACCGTGAACTCACCCTCGCCGGGCACGCCGTGCTTGCCCCGCTCCCCATGGGGCGGGACGTCACCGAGGCGGAGATGGGCGAGTTGACCGACACCCACCACGCGAAGATTCGCATGAGCGACCTGGTCGTGGTCGTGCGCAAGCCCGACGGGTCGATCGGGGAGGCCGTTCACAGCGAGATCGCCTACGCAGAGAGCGTCGGCGTCAAGGTCGAATACCGGGAGGGGCAGTGAAGGTCCGCCAGCATTTCGACTCGACCGTCCACGAAACCCAGCCCAACCGCGACGACTGGACCGAGTGCCACAGGATCCTCACCCTCGACGGGGGCGACCTGTCCGCGACCTTCCTCCCCGACGACACCCCAGTGGACTGCGGATACTGCCTGCGGGAGATCAGGCTCAGGGAGCGGCTGAGGAAACTGCGCGCACAGCAGTAGGGCGGGCCCTGCCACACGGCGGGGCCCACAGGCATGCGCAGGCGCATTGCCCCCAGCCATGACAGGATCAGCCCCACCCCACAACCCCCTGGAGCCCACATGCCCCACTGGCTGATCCCCGCCAACTGGACCCCCGAATGGGTCAGCGCCATCGGAGGAAGCGCCGCAGCCGTGTTCGCGCTCATCGCGCTCATCGTGACCCTGTCACTCTCCGGACGTCAGGCCAAGTCCCTCAAAGTCACCATCAACGCGCTCAACGACGAGATGGAATGGCGGCACCAGGAGCGGGAACGGCAGAAGGCCGAGGCTCAGGAGCGCAAAGCCACACAGGCCGCACAGGTGGGCATCATCCCGATTCATCGACCCCCTTCGCACCACGGGTCGTTGCGCGACCACCACTCAAAGCATCTATTTGACGGGCCCCGCATTGGCGACTTCCTGTCCAAGTCGGGGGTCTCGTATGGGGATGTGCGCCTTGGGTTCCGGATTGACAACAACAGCCAGGCTCGGATCACTAATGTCGCCATCGCCCAGGAGCACGGACATGGGCCACGCTGCTACATCGTCGACTTCGAACCGCGAGCAGGAGGAGGCAGCGCTCCGGTCCTTCCTCCTGGCGAGTCCGTGCGGTTCTACTGGGTGGAGCCCGTATCCGACTTGCAGGTGCACGTGGACTTCACCGACGCGGCCGGCGTCCGTTGGCGTCTTCACCACCGCGACGGCCTGTCCGAGCTGACCGGGCAGGAGTGACAAACGGGCCCTCGCCTACGCAGCGGCAGGGGCCCGTTCGCGAATCAGCCTACCCCGCAGGCACTCCCGCCTACACTGCCCACATGGCGAAAACCCTCTACCTCGTCGTCTCCGGCGCCCCGACCGCAGAAAGCACCCCCGAGCTCGTCCAGATGCTCCAGGGCGACGGCTGGCAGGTGGTGTGCCTGTCCACCCCCATGGGCACCCGATTCCACGACACGGCCGAGCTGGAGAAGCTCACTGGGGCCCCCGTCCGCACCGAGTACCGGATGCCCGGGGAAGGCGAAGGGTCACCGAAGGCGGACCTCGTGGTCGCCTGCCCGCTGACCTTCAACAGCGTCAACCGGTTCGCCGACGGGCACGCCGACAACTTCGCGATCGGCCTCCTCTGCGAAATGGTCGGCTACGACGTCCCCACCCTCGTCGTCCCCCACTGCAAACCCCAGCTCGCCTCCCATCCCGCGTTCCAACGCTCCCTGGCCACCCTCCGATCAATCCCCGCCGTCACCCTCGTCTACGACCACGACGCCCCCTACGAGTCCCGCCTCCCCAGCTGGGAACACCTACTCCAGGTCATCCGTACTCTCTAGACAGGAGGCCCGGCGTGGACGCAGCCACCAGGGGCCAGATCATCCGCAGCCACCGCCGCAGGCGCGGCTACTCCCAGACCGTGCTCGCCGGGCTCGTCGGCCGGTCCGAATCGTGGCTGTCTCAAGTCGAACGCGGCATTCTCTCCGTCGACTCCCACGAGGTGTTGTCGCGGCTCGCCGACGTCCTCCGTCTCCCCCTGTCCGACCTCACCGGAAGCACCGAAGAGGCCACGCCCATGCGTTATACGCCAGCCGATGCCATCGAGCGCGCCATGATGCGGTACACGTCCCTGGAAGTCATCGTCGCGGAGACGGGTCGCGAGGACCCTGTGGACGTGCCCCGGCTCCGTGCCGAGGCGCACCGCACCTACGCCGCCTACCAGGCCACGAGGTACACGGAGGTCGGCCGTCGTCTTCCTCGGCTGATCCGGGACGTGGAGGCGGCAGCACGGTCGAGGGGCGCGGACCGTCCGGCGGTGTGCTCGGCGCGGGCGATGGTCTACAACACCGCGGCGGCGGTGCTCCGCCGGGTGGGGGCGAAGGATCTGGCGTGGCAGGCCGCGGACCGTGCGATGGCCGCGGCGGAGTGGGCGGACGAGACGCTCCTCGCGGCGGTGGGTGCGTACCGGCTCAGCTACGTGTTCATCTCCCGGGGGAATCCGGACATCGCGGCTGAGCTCGCGATGGGTGCGGCGCACGCACTGGAGCGGCGAATGCACCCGGGCACTCCCGAGGAGCTGTCGGTGTACGGGGGGCTGCACCTGGCGGCGGCGACCGCAGCTGCGGCCGAGTACGACCGGGCGGCGGTTCCGAGGTTCCTGCGGCAGGCGCAGCGGGCGGCGGACCGTCTCGGTGCGGATCTGAATCTTCACGGGACGGCTTTCGGGCCGACGAACGTTGCCATCCACACCATCAGCACGTCGGTGAAGGTCGGGGATGCCAAGTCTGCGGTCGCTGCCGGTGAAGCCCTGGACGTCGCCCAGCTTCCCACCGGCCTGGTCGGGCGCCGGGCTCAGGTGCACTTGGATGTGGCGTGCGCGTACACGCAGACCCGTCAAGACGCTGCCGCGGTGAACACTCTCCTCGAAGCGGAGAAGATCGCCTCCGAGCTGGTGCGGCATGACCCGTCGACTGCGGCCGTGCTGACTGAACTCCTGCGCCGGGAGCACAAGCGGAGCACTCCTGAGCTGCGGCCTCTGGCGCAGCGAGCCGGGGTCGCCTGACCGAGCACCGAGGTGAGACCCGCAGGATTCTGCGGGTCTTTTACCTTTCAGGGGCTGCGGAACACTGCGGGTGCTCCGTCTTACCTTCGACCCATGGACACCTCACCGGGGGTCGCACCGTCCCCCACCAAAGACAGCGCAGAGCTTGCTCGGCTCAAGCGCATGTACGGGGACGCGTGGCGGGTCTGGCGCACCCCCCGGTACTGGATGGCGACCGCGCTTCGGGGGGACGTCGAGCAGACGCTGATGGAGGAGAGCGCAGCGGACCTTGAGAAGAAGCTGCGCTCCCCCAGTGCCAGGGTCGGCGGACCCTACAAGGCGGACGTCCTGTGAGCTACCCCTTCACGAACGTGCCGCGGCGGGGAACTACGTACACCACCTCCCTTTCGGCCAGGTGCCGCACAGCGCGCCGAACCGTGTTGCGTGCCACCCCGAACTCCTGCTCCACCTGCTTCTCGGAGGGGATCGCACGTCCCACCTTCCAGTCCCCTCGTCGGATGCGAGCCTCTAGAATCGCGGCGAGCTGCTGGTAGACGGGCACGGGACCCTCGTGGTCAAGCTCAGCATCCGGACCAAGATCAAATTCCATGGCGGCACCGTAGATCTAGGTGTACGTGCTGCCTCGTAGAGGTACGTCTAGGTACGTACCTAACCCAGGGGGTACCAGTGAACGTCCTCACCGACACCGAGCGGGCCCTACTCGCCCTCGTCGACGCCGCGGAAGCCGCCGGCCTGGACGCCGTGATCGAAATCCCCGCTGACCGCGCGCCGCGCACCGTGGACCTGCGGGTGGTACGGGGCGACGAGGTGGTCGCGGCGATGCGCGTTCGCATCCAGGGGGGCGAGGTCCGGTACGAGATCCCGGCGAGGCCGGGTGGCGACGAAGTGCAGGCGGTCCGCACCCGCTACCTGGGGCCGGTCGGCCGTCCCGTGGCTGCTGAGGATCTGGCGGTGCTCGATCACTGGTGGGCGAAGTGCCCCGGGACCGGTCGGCAGCCTGTGCCCGTTCCCTCGCGCCGGGTGGAGGACACGCCGCGGTGGATGAGGCCGCCCGTGCCCGCCTCATGAAGCTTCCCGCGCGCACCGTCCCCTTGTTGCGCGCGGGGCCTGACGTCGCACCTTGCGAGGGGAAGCGGCAAGCCCGACCCATGCCGGGCGGGGCGCCGAGTGTTCGTGAGACCCGGCGCCCCCTTTAATCCTCCGCGCGAGCCTCACGGGGCATAGCGCGCGGTGGCCCCGGGGTGGTGCCCGGGGAGGGCCTGCGGGGAAGAGGTATGCGGGCCCGGCCCCCGCCGTCGAAAGACGGCGGGGGTTTTCCAGAACCTACTCCTCCGCGGACGGCAGAGGCAGCCGCCGCGGTCGGGCAGGCGTCTGCCCGTCCAGGGCCCGCCACGCAGCAGCCCACCGCTGGAAGTCGGCGGAGGTGCCCTCCAAGGAGACCACGAACGCGTTGAGCAGCGAGAAAGTCGGAAGGCGGTCGGACTTGAGCGCTTCACAGAAGCGGGACGAGGACCGCACGCCCACCCGGTCCGCCATCACCCTGTACGAGGGAGACCCGGCCCACCGCCTGTACCTGTTCATCAGCTCGATGAACTCGGAGACACTCGTCGCTTTGAGCGGGTCCGGTTTCATGCCCGCACCAGGCAGGTCGTCGGGAACCTCGGGGGTGAACTTGGCTGACACGAATTCCCTTTCCTGGGGGGACCAGACACGCGCGTCCTTGTCAGAGCCGATCGGGCCCTGCACGAGGATGACGGGCACCTCGCCCCAGAGATTGCCGTCCTCGTCGACGCGGATGCTCCTCGGCTCCACGTCGGACTTGACGATGTACCGGGGTCCGGAGGCTTCGGCGGTCACTTCGCCTCCCGGGGGCTCACCCGGGCGGCGACGTCGACTGCGACACCGAGCCCTGCGGCGGCGAGCAGCGCCGACATGGCGAGACCGTGGCCCTGAGAGTGGAGGGCCGCAGCGGTGATCACCACGATGATCACGATGAGGATTCGCCCTGTGAGGGAATCCAAAGAGAGATGAGCGGTCACGAATGACCTTTCACGAGAAGGATTCTTAGTCGGCTGGATGGTCACAAGGCCCTTTTGTGCGCAGACCGCACCTAGACGCTGGAGACGTCGCGGTCAGGCAGGGACGTGACTTGGAGTGCCGATGCGAGGAAATTACCTCATCCTGAGCGCGGATCCCACTGGGAGGATGGAGAAATGCGCAGGCCTGGGGCCTCATGTGAGAAAAGTGATGGATCTCCGCACTGTCCTCGTTTGGGCCCTGCTGAGTTCTATACTGTTCGGTAGTGTTCGATCAAGTTCGATTTGAAGCTAAAGCCGTTCGGTAGCTTTGGAATTTCGCACGGCGGGTACACAGATGGATGAGCGCAACGACTTCCGTAGTATCATTTACGGTCGTGCGGTAATTCCTGAGAGTGGTCGCCGCATTGTGGGGGATTCGGCTGGATGACGGCCGTCCGGGACTGGAGACCTCGGATGGTCGGTGACGTGCCCACACAAGAAGGGCCGCTTCCCGTGGGAAGCGGCCCTCATCTTTTTGTGCGTGGGCACCTCTACGGCACCCAGGACCGCCAGTGCCACACTGCGGGGTCGCCGCCTGGCTCGGCGGTGTACAGCACCCGCGAGCAGTCATCGGGGGCTCCGGACCCGTCCTCTGGGACGAAGTCGAAACCGGGTTCGGGGTCCTCGACGGCCTCTCGGTCCACGGGGAGCGTGCCTCCGTCCATCGGGCCGCCTACCAGCTTCACCTGCACCATGTCGCTCATGGGGAAAGCCTGCCAGGCGGATACGACTCGCGGGCGAGGTGGCCGAGATCGGCCAGAGAAGACTCTTGATCTAGGATTTCGCGGGCCAGAGGCCATCTCTGAGAAAAATCCAGAGTGATGTGGACAAAATATCCAGAGTGGTCTAGATTTACGTGTGTCAGCAGGACAGCGCACTAGGAGGCGGACATGATCAGGATCGACAGGGCGGACCGCGACCACACCGAACTTCTCGACCCCGCCAACTGGCTGTCCTTCCACTGGTCCAACGCCACTCGCGAATGCCGGGGCTGCGAGGACTGCGGCGGCAGCACCGAAACCCTCATCCGCTGCTACGGAGAGACCATGGTCGACGACGTCCGCCACGGTGTCAGTGTCTGCCGCGACGAGGACGACCTCGTCGACTACCTCGCCGCCGTCGGTGCCGACCTCGACAACTGCGTCCTGGTGAAACTGAGTGGCCCCTACAGCGACGATGACGCCCACGACGAGGACCTCGGCGAGTACCTGATCCTGCCCACCGAGATCACCTCGGTCCGTCCTGTGGACGAGGCGTTCGTCGCCCAGGTGTTCGCGAAGATCGACGAGAAGGCTGCCTGATGAACCCCTCCGACTACTACAGTCTCGACACGGACGCGATCGCTGCGCTCCCCCGCGCCAAGGCCCTCGAACTGCTCGACAGGATCCGCCTTGATGTCACCTCGGCAACCGGAGCCGAACGCGCTCGCATCGTCGGCGCTGAGGTCGAGGAGCAGGCCGCCGCCCACGGCAAGCACGGTTCGCAGCGGCGCGCGGCCGAAGCCTTGGGCATGAAGACGAGTCGTGTCGGACAGCTATGGACGGAGTACAAGCAGGATGGAGTACGGCGACCCTGACGGACACGGCGTGCACGGCCAGCTCACTACAGGTGCGGACGGCGGGCTCGTCTGTCACGAGTGCGGGGCCGAACGACGGTTCCTCGGCCGGCACGTCCGCGAGCACGGCATGTCCGCCGACCAGTATCGGGAACGCCACGGGCTCGGCAGGTCGACGCCGCTCGTCTCCCCCGACCTCCGGCGCACCTTCAGCGAGAAGGCGTCCGAGCGGGTGGACTCCCCCGAGTGGAAGCGCTTCGAGGCCGCAAGGGATGTTGACAAGGCTCGAAAGGAGTCCTTGAAGGCTTCGCGGGAGCCGCTTCGAGCGCAAGCGTTGGAGACGCGTAGGAAGACGGCGTTGGCCGCTTCCAGGTCGCGCCCTGCCCGGGTGTGCGAGGTGCCCGGGTGCGGGCGCAAGCACGTCACGAACGGGTGGTGCCGCACCCACCTTGAGCGCTACAAACGCCACGGCGACGTCCAGGCGGACATACCGGTCAGGCCACGCAGGGGCGGTCCGAAGTCGACCTGAGCGGGTACATGACCTGCGTGGACGATGAGATCTCGGACGCCGAAGCCGCTGAAGACGCCGACAATGAAGCGTGGCTCGCGAGCCTTCCGCCTTCGCGACGAGCCCTGGTCGGGATGATGCTCGACCGGCTCGTCGACGCCGAGAACGACAGCACATACCGGCCGGACTACCGCTGATGCCCGCCCCCACACACCGTGTTCCGCCCCTGGTCCGCGTCACCGTGGGCGGAACACGCCTGCACGCGTACCTGCTGGCGTGGGTCGAGCCCGGCGCGGCCCGTGTGGGGTGGTGCGAGCAGTACCAGACCCTCCCCGGGCGCGTGGAGTCGCACCAGTGGCGGTGGGTGGTGGACGACGTGCCGCGCGGGGACGTCGAACAGCTCCCCGGCCAGTCGTACCTGGCAGTGCCGCACGCGGAGAGGGCGAGGCACCCGGAGAAGCCCGAGGACACCCGGACGTGGCGGCAGATGAAGCGGGGATGAGAAAGCCCGCCCCAGCTCCTCGGGGCGGGCTTCGTCGTCTACATGAGGCCGGCGCGGCGGGCCAGGATGTGGCTGGTGATGACGCCAGCGGCGATCGCGCACCAGATGACCCACGCCCACCAGGTGGCACCCGGTAGCAGGGTGATCAGGGCGAGAGCGAGCGTCGCCCATGAGATCCAGACCCAGACTTTCGTACTCATGGTCTCCCTCGGGGGGTTAGGTGAGAGTCCACGCCGGATCATAGTCGGGATGGTCGGCATAGGGGGCGGCGATCAGGCGGAGCAGGTACCCGCTCGCACCGTTCTCGATCGGCAGTCGAAAGCGTTCGCTGACGAACTCGTTGGCCTGCTTGGCTTCGACGACCGCTTGCCGCTTCGCCGTGATCTCCCGCAGCACCCGGAGAGGGTCATGGCGGGCGATGTGCAAGGCGTTCTCCTCGGTGGTGACGCCGCCGCCTTCATGGCCGACGTACACCACGTGGGTGACGCCTTCGGCAACCACTTCCCACTCATTGTCGAGAGTGCCCGTCTCGCCGGGCTGCGCTCCCCACTTCCCGGGGGTGGCCGCCTCCGCCGCCTGCTCCTCCTCGTCCAGGCGCGCGTTGACGAACTCCACGATGGTCATGAGGACCCCCTCTTGGCCGCGTTGCGTGCCTTCACCTGAAGGCGGCGCACCCACTCTCGGGTCTTACCGACCTGATCCGCGACTTCCTCCTGCTGCATCTCCTTGTTGCTGGTGACCTCGTTGACGACGTTGCCGAAGTCGATGCGGACCTGTTCCTTCATACGGTCGGCGTGGGCATCGATGGTCGCGATGGCGTCGTAGGCCTCTTGGACCCGCTTGTCCGGGGGCGTGGTGCTCATAGCCCCATGATGTCACGGCGATGTTGGCCAATCCAGAGTTGTTTGCCTACAACTACTTGTATGCCTACGGCCTGTTGGCGTAGAGTGGAGACATCAGCACGACGCCCCCCGGAGGACCACATGACCCGCCGCCCCACCGGCACCGAAGCCCGCATCAAGAAGGAGATGCGCCGCCTCCAGCGCCGCGCCGACGTCGCCAGGCGGAACGCCGCCAAGGCCGCGCACAGGAACGGACTGCGAACGGCCGCCGGCCACCTGCGGGCGCTTGGGGTCGACGACGCGACCGCGACCGGGATGGCGGCGACGCTGAGGAAGAAGATCGCGGGCGGAATCGAGGGGTTCGTCCGCAAGGACGGCGTGCGTCGCTCCTGCACCCGGCACACGCAGGGGCAGGTGATGGCCGCGCTCGTCGGCTACAAGCCACGCAAGGACACCTACCGGGACGCGCGCATCCAGCTGCTCGCACTCGCCGCCTAGGAGAACTCGTGAACACCAACGTCACCAACCCCGTCGGCGACATCGTCGGAGTCGTGCGGCACGTCCGCGAGGTCGTCGACAAGGACCTCGCCACCGGCGTCCTCACCTACGCGGACGCCTACTCCGCCGCCTACCGCAACTCGGCCGACACCGGCTACCTGCCCACCAGTCCCGACCGGCACCCCACCGCGGAGGCCGCGAAGGCCGCCGTCCTCAAGGCGCACGCTGAAGCCCGCCTCCCGCGTATCCCCAAGGGGTTGCGGCTTGGCGCGAATCAGAAGTACGCCCTGTGGGTCGCGTCGCTCTCCGGGGCTGGGCGTCTGGATGACGTGCACGGGGCAAAGCTCGCCGCCAAGGGCCTTGCCGAGGGGGACGACTGGGTCGGGTACACGCTCACCCCGCTCGGACGCCAGATCGCGGCGGAGTTCTACGACGACGACGGGAACCTCCGGTAACCGTCCAAAGCCTCGCCTCATCCAAGGAGACCTCATGAACCCCATCGACGAAGCCGCCCGCGAGATTTCCGTTCAGGCCACCACGCTCGACGTGGCCGCCGCCCGCCAGTTCCTCGACGCCAATGCCACCGAGGGTCGCGTCGCCGCCATGCGCACGTCCGGTGCCGGGCACCTCATCCGCAAGTACAAGATCAACCGCAACCTGTCCGCAATCGCCCGCCGTATCGTCGCCGACCACACCTGAGGAGAACGCATTGGACGCCATCGCACTTGCCGCAGCCGGCACCACCTACACCGACTCCCGAGGCACCACCTGGCACACCGGCCTGTCCGAGGAGGGTGATCTCGTACTGACTGCCGCCGGGAACCCGAAGACGCGCACCTACGAGGAGGTGGACGACGCGTGGGGTCCGCTGGTGCGTTCCAGCTTCACCGCCTCGGAGCTGGCCGCGATCGCCGAGGCGCTGCCCTCTCACGAGATGCGCGACCGCCTGGTGGTGCTCGCTCTGCGGGCCCGCGAGATCGAGAGTCTGCTGCCCGCGCCCACCGACGCCTGACCACCAAGGAGCCCCCCATGACCCTCACGATCGAGGACCGCTACTACGAGCAGGAGGAGGTGGAGGACGTGGAGTTCCGGTGCGTGGTGGAGGTGACGAGACTCGACTACCCCGACGAGTGCGGCCAGCTGTGCGACGACGGGCCGATCTGCTCTGCGCACATGCTCGACGTCGACGCCGGCGTCATCCCCTACGAGCAGTACCGGCGGTACCTGGCGCACGGGGGATCCCAGTGAACCCGCCGACGCACAGTCGGCACCCCCTCGTAGGCCAGACGGTGACAGTGACCCTGGCCAACGGGACCACCATCACCGGGACCCTGTGCCCCGACCGCACCGAATACGTACACGTCATCGACATCGGGGGCGCAGAGGTCATGGTCCGCCCCGATCAGGCCACGATCAAGGAGGTCACCGCGCCGCAGGCCAACGGACGCCGGCACGTCTTCGCTGACCACCAGGACAAGATCACCGACGAGGACTGGGCCACCACCCGGGCTGTCCATGAGGCCGCACACGCGGTGATCGGCATGATCGTCGGCCTGACCCTGAAGGAAGTGTGGGTGGAGACCGGGCGCCGCGCCACTGTCGGGGGCGAGGCCCGCTTCGAGCCGGGCGTTCCGCAGGCGCTGGCTGTGCACCTGATGGCCGGCCCCATGGCTCAGGCCAAGGCCGTGGCCGAACGCGGCTACGACCCCCTGGTGCAGGCGTCAGTCGAGAGCCTCGCCGGACAGGGCGACCACGCCACGATCAACACCCGGCTCGCCGAGGGGCACGTGATCTGGCTTTCTCAGGCTCAGAGGGACGCTCAGGCCCTGCTCGACTCCCCGGAGGTGTGGCAGGCCATCTGTTCGGCGAGCCGGGCTCTGGCGAACAAGGAGCGACTGTCCGGTGCCGACGTCCGCGCCCTGATCGGTGAGCCTCGCGACCTGACCTGCCACCGGGCATGGCTCCCAGGGCTCACCTGACACGAAGACGGCCCGGCAGGAGCACCACCTCCGGCCGGGCCTCGCGACCTTGCAACCAGCTACGGAAGAAGGATCATGATCGACACTATCGCGCCCCCACGCCCACGACTGGGTCGGGCGGATGTGAACACCGTGCTCGACAGCATCGTCGGGGAGGCGGGTTGGCTGACCACGGCGCAACTCGCAGGGCTGATCAAGGCGGACGGGATCGTGGGGGATCGCATGTCGGACCGGTGCAGCCCGGTCGGCCTGTGGGTCGTCGGGGCGCTTCAGGCTCGGGGTGTGGACGCGGTCGGGTACGCGTGGGTGGCCTCGTTCCTCGTGTTCGACCGCGCGCGGGTCGTCATTGGGGAGGCGCAGATCAGCGAGACGCACACCCTGTACGGGTTGGAGTGCGAGATCAACGACGGCGGGTGGTCAAGGCTGATCAGGCAGGGAGAGGGGGATGAGAGGTAGGTTGCGCACAACTAGAACTTGCGCAATTTTCTCATGGCCGTTACTATCTGATTAGGTCGAACTTTTGTCGAAAGGCCCGGGGGCTACCACCCCGGGCCTTTCGCACGTCGAAAGTCCTCATGAACAGGTAAAATAGGGCCAAAGACTAAGCCCGGCGGGTGCGCAAACACCCCCGGGCAGCGGCCGACCTGATGAGAGCAGATCGACGTGGAAAAGCTTACCCTCACCTGCTCGTGCAAGACGAGCATGGTCCCAGTTCAGACACTCGGCAACGGCCACTACCGGTGCCCCATCTGCCGAACGCGGGTCCACGTGGCCACGCCCTTCGACAGGCAGTACGAACGGTGCAGGGTCACCCTGAGCAACGACAAGCGGTGCCCCAAGCCCATAGCCGGGCCGGAAGCCCTTCTGTGCGAATACCACACCGACGCGGCTGCCGAATGGGTCCTCCTGAACCCCGAACGCCGAGACGCTCTGATCGAGCGCTCGTCCGACCGCGAAGTGTTCGTCGAGTACCGGGACCTCCACGACGAACGGGTCGAACGCCTTCGACAGACACGCAAGACCAACGCCGACTCGCGGCCGAAGTTCGTGTACTACGTTCGCCTGCGGCCCGGCTGCATCAAGATCGGCTACTCCGCTGACGTCCGCGGTCGGATCCACACGTTTCGGGTCTGGGACGAGGATGAGCTTCTCGCCGTTGAGCCTGGCGGTCGCGCCATGGAACGGGAGCGGCATCTCCAGTTCGGGCACATCCGCCAGCGGTTCGACCTTGAAGAATTCGACGAGGCGCCGGATCTGATGGAGCACATCGCGGCGGTTCGTGCCGGCCATGGAAATCCGTGGCAGGCCATCGACCGCATGAGGAACCTCGCCAGGCGCGCCCACGCGTCAGGCTGATTCAACAAGCCCTTAAATCGGGTCCCGACCTTCGCAGGCGGGGCCTTTTGCGTGCCGGGAGATGCCGTGGCGACCAACACCCAGCTCGCACAGCAGGCCCAGGACTCCATGCGGGCGGCCAAGCGTCTTCTCGCGATCGTGGAACTGTCCACCGGCATCGAGTGGAAGACCGCCAGCGGCGAGACCGTTCGCGTCGAACCCCACGACGACGGCTGGGCCGTGCACAGCAGCGGCGTCCTGTGGGCCACGCGGGGTAGCGCGTCTTCCGCCGTGGACTTCGCGGCGCGCGCTCTTCCGCCGACTGATTCCGACCTCGCGGCGCTGCTCACGTGGACCGCGTGCGGGAAAGCGAGGGTGTGAGCGTGCCCCGGTCTGACCCCGCCCGCATCCGGGAGCTTGAACGCTGGCAAGCGCGACGCGACTGCGAGGAACACGGTCACGTCCACCCCGAGGACTACACGCCTCCCCCGAACGGGGGCAAGGTCATTGAGAGACGCCCGTTCGGCTACAAGAGCCCGGTCCGGATCATCAATGGCGGGCCACTCTGCGAACGCTGCGGCGACTCGCTCCCCCACGCGCTGACAACCGCACCCTGATCTCTCGGAGGTAGACGTGACGCACCCACAGGCGGGGTCTCCGCTCACCTTCGAGGGGTGCATGGCCAACGCGTCACGCCTCCTCCAATTCGCTGAGGACGAGACCGACCTCGCGAAGATGTCGCAGTACAACGAACTCGCACAGACGTGGATCAACCTTGCGAGCCTGCACCAGGACGCGCACACCTAAGACCGTCCGGCCGGGCACACTCACACGCCTTGGCCCGCGACCGGACACACACGTCCCGGCGCTCCGCCATGAGGGTGGACGTCGAGCGCCGGGACTCCACCCTCAACACCCTCGGGAGAGACCATGGCCACCTGGGCCATCATGTGGATCGACGGACACGTCGAGACCATCAAGGCCGAGCGGTACGACTTCTTCGACGGCGACGCCACCTTCATCTTCCATGACGGGGACGTGCGAGAGCCTGTCGCTTCTGTCCCGAACGCGGGGATTCGCGTCATCCGGCGTGCCAGCGAGCAGAAGGCGGACATGGCCATGCGCATTCACCGTGCTCCCTCTGAGTCTGAGCTGGCTGAGATCCAGAACGCGAACCGCTTCACGATCGGCGGTCGGGGATGACATGCGCCAGTGGTGGCCACATCACCCCACACGACCACAGCGACAGCATCCCCGCGCTTCTCTCGCCCGGGTGCTGCCGCACCGACATGACGCTCATCGCGCGCATCGGCGGCCGGGACTACGAGCTCGGGACGATGACCCTCGACGTGCCAGTCAGCGTCGGCCGCGAACGCCCGCTGCTGTGGGAAGTCGGAGACATCGCGTCCACGCTCGCAGCGGCGCTCCGAGAAGCAGCCGACGAGATCGAGAACCCCACGGCGGAGGGTTGATCATGCACTATGACCTACCCGACGTCACGGAAGTCCTGACCGAGCATGGCGGGCACATCGAACCAGCCCTAGAACAAGGCTGGAGTGACGGCCGCAAGCTTGCCTGGCTCGCCGCCACCGTCAAGATGGAAACCGGCCTCAACATCACCGTCAAGGACGGCTGCCTGTCCGAGAAGGTCGACGGCGAATGGGTGAAGGTCCCCAACCTGTTCAGCTTCACCGTGGGCGTCGCCAACATCGGCTCGTTCACCTACCGCGAGGCATGGGTCTACCTGACGGGCGTTGGGACCGGAGCGCGACAGGCAATCCGCACATCCCGCAGCAGCGACCTCTGAACGTCCCGGCCGCCGCCACAGGGGGTAGCGCGCGGCCGGGATGAACACTCACTCGCCCGCGTCCACCACAACGAACTCCGAACGGGCGAAGTGGTCGTCGAAGTTCCGGAGTTCGGCAGAGTGGAGAACCCGCACCAGGGACACCTGGAACGGTGTCACCTCGTACCGAACCACTTCCGCGTCATCGCTGTCGTCGTCGGAGTAGACGGGCTCGCCTGTGGGGAGGAAGACGTGCTCAAGGCTCTTGAACGCGTACACGCCCTCCCTGTGAATCAGGGCGTTGTTCCAGAACACGTCAGCGAAGAATGACCGAGCCTTATCGACCATGGAGAACTTCTCCAGGAAGTCCGGGACCAGGTCGTCAGAATCCTTGATCCCCCAACCGATCGTCAGCGACACATCGTCGCGGAACACCATCTGGTGCGTGTGTCGATCAATGCTTAGCGTTTGTCCCTCGCCGTTTCCGCGCGTCTCCAATGTGTGGTGAAACCCGGTCCCGGTGTTGCTCGCCCACAGCGGGATGTGCTTCCAGTCGTGCGGGCGAGACTTCGTGATTGCTTCGTGAACCTCGGACAGCTTCAAGGGGCCTCCTAGGGGGTCATGGTCATGTTGGTCTACCACCTCGGGACGACAAGGGGCTGTGGGCAGTCACCACGGCGACGTCGGGTTCGACGCTTCCGTGTTCTCCGTGCACCACGGGATCATCGCGTCGGCCGACACCCCCGGCTCACCCGCGTGCTCCACGGCGATCTCGCGCAGCTCCGGCTCGGCGTCCTCCTCCAGGGCCTTCGTCGCGATGTCCTCGCCCAGAGAGTTCATAGCCTCCCGCTCCTGGGGCAGGTTCGCCCGACGGTACGCGTCCCACAGGCGTAGGTCCTGGCAGATGACCTGAGCGGACATCGGGTCCACTGACACATCAGGCGACGGCGACTCGGACGGGGACACAGCAACAGCCTCCGACGGAGACGGCGCCGGCTCCTCCGCAGGCTCGGCACCAGCAGAGCAGCCCGACACGACGACGACCACGGCACACGCCAGCAACAGCCTCACGACACACCTCCGGTAGGGGGACGTCGGAGCGGGCGACGCGGGGACACCAGTGTGCACCAGGGCGAGACGGAACGGGCTGGGGGTGAGCGGATTGTGCCTCCACGCATCAGTGATGAGAAGCGCGAAGCGATCCTCGAAGACATCCGCGCTGGCGGTACCTGTAGGGGCATCGCCAAGGCTCACGAGGTCAGTCCTGACACCGTGCGCCGCATCGCAGCCGAGGGTGAAGTGAAGGACGCCTTCGCACGTGCGGACACCGAAAAGGCCACACGCGCGCGCACGACCGACATGGCCGCCCTGCGTGCTGAGATCTCCGAGAAGTACCTCCGCAAGGCCAACGAGCTCCTTGACCAGATGGACGAGCCGCACTTGGTCTACAGCTTCGGCGGCAAGGAGAACACCTACAACGAGCACCTGCTCGACAGGGCGCCGACCGGGGACCTCCGCAACCTCATGACCGCGTCGGCGGTCGCCCTCGACAAGCATCTGAAGATCCTCGCCACCGAGACGGACTCGGGCGCGGCGACTGCGGCGTCGATGCTGTCGGGCATCGCGGACGCTCTGGAGAAGGCCGCTGAGGTCCTCGACTCCGAACCTCCTGATGAGACCTCAACCAAGGTCTAGCCGCCGATAACGCTGGCTTATCGGGGGTCAGAATCCGGGGGTGGGCGTGGATCTTTCGCGTCTCACCGGGCACCTCTCCCCCGCCCAGATCCGATCGATCGTCGGGGCGATGTCGACCCCGCAGATCGCACTGTGGTCCGGGGCGGTGTCGTCGGGCAAGACCATCAGCTCGCTGCTGGCGTTCCTGATCTTGCTGACCCGCGCGCCGTCGACCGGGCTCATCGTCATGGTCGGACGCACGCTCCAGACCATCGAACGCAACCTCCTCGACCCACTGAGCTCCCCTGAGCTGTTCGGTGTGCTCGCCGGCCAGATCCACCACACGCCCGGGTCCACGACTGCGGTAATCCTTGGTCGGACCGTGCACCTGGTGGGCGCGTCCGACGCCCGCTCGGAGGGGCGCATCCGCGGAGCGACCATCGCGCTCTCCTACGTGGACGAGGCGACGCTCGTCCCGCAGTCGTTCTGGATGATGCTGATCAGCCGCCTGCGCGTGAAAGGCGCGAAGCTGCTGGCCACGACGAACCCCGACCACCCCGGGCATTGGCTCAGGCAAGACTTCGTACTGCGCGCCGACGAGGTCGGCATGCGGCACTGGCATTTCACCCTCGACGACAACCCGTCGCTGGACCCCAGCTACGTGGATCTGCTCAAGCAGCAGTACACGGGCTTGTGGTTCAGGAGGTTCATTCTCGGGGATTGGATCGCTGGTCAGGGCGCTGTCTACGACATGTGGGATCCGGACGAGCACGTGGTGGCGTGGCAAGACCTGCCGCCCATGGAGCGTCTGGTGTGCCTCGGTGTGGACTACGGCACGACGAACGCCAGCGCTGGTCTGCTCCTCGGGATCGCTCGCGACGGCCGCCTGTTCCTTGTGGACGAGTACCGGCACGAACCCCGGCGTGACGCGCAGCGCCTTACCGACGCCCAGCAGTCGGCCCGGTTGCTGGAGTGGATGGACCGCCCGCATCTCCCTGACGGATCGCGTCTACCGGTTGAGTACGTAGCCGTCGACCCTGCGGCGGCGAGCTTCCGTGTGCAGCTCCACCAGGACGGTCTTGCTACGTCGCCCGCTCACAACGACGTCGCCCACGGCATCAGCATGGTCGCAACGCTCCTCGCCCGTCGTCAGCTCCTCGTCTCGGACCGGTGCGCGGGCTGGATCAACGAGGTGGGTGGCTACTCGTGGGACGAGAAGGCGACGGAGAAGGGCTTGGACGCTCCCATCAAGACCGCAGACCACAGCCTCGATGCTGGCCGGTACGCCCTGACGACTTCCGAGGCCCTGTGGCGCCCGTATCTGATCGACCCTCTGGAGTTGGCAGCATGACTGAACCCACCGCGCCCACGACCACCAAGCAGCCGACGTTCGAGGAAGCGACCACGCTGGCTGCTGCGACTCTCGCTGAAGCGCGTGCGTGCGCGGGCATGGATGCCGCGCCGAGGCTGGTGTCCGTCGCTGACTCGTACCTGATCCTCGCGCAGATTCTCGACCGGCGTGAGCGTGGCCTTGAGTGACAGCGCGTGACCCCTCTGCCGGATTCTTCGGGCCTGATGACTACTGACCGTGAGATGGGGGTGGATGGTGCCGCTCCCTGACCGGAACATCCCGTGGCCGCCGAAGGAAACCCAACGCCCCCGTGAGCTCTACGACGAGTGGGGAGCCTGGTACGGCGGCGACCCCACCGAACTCGCCAGGGTGTACGGCGGGTCCACGGGCGGCGTAGACCTGAAAACGCACCCCTGGCAGTACTCCGGCGGAGTGCGCGGCACGGTCGGACGACTGTTCTGGGGGGCACCGCCCACGGACGGGCAGCAGCCCACACGGCTGCATGTCCCTCTCGCGTCGGACATTGCCAGCGTCAACGCGGACCTGCTCTACGCCGAACCCCCGTCGCTGACTGTCGCTGAGGAACACCAGCCCACTCAGGAGCGCCTCGACGTCCTGTTGACCACAATGCATTCGGCGCTGATCGAGGGCGCGGAAATCTGCTCCCCTTACGGTGGGGTCTTCCAGCGCGCGTCGTGGAACACCGCCGTGGCCGACCACATCATCGTTGAGCCGATCATCCCGGACTGTGCGGCCCCCGAATGGTCAGGCCAGTACCTGACCGCCGTAACCTTCTGGCGCGTGCTTTCCGACGAGGACGGGAGCGTGTGGCGGCACCTTGAGCGCCACGAGCCCGGCAGGGTCTACCACGGCCTGTACCGAGGCACCGAGGATCGCCTCGGCCGGGTCGCAGCCTTGCAGGACCACCCGGGCGCTGAGGGCCTCGCCCCGCTGGTGGACTCCAATGGAGGAATCTCCACGGGCGCTCGCGGCCTCGCCGTCGAGTACTTCCCGAACATGCGCCCCAACCGGCTGATCAGGGGAAGCGCACTCGGGCGGTCGGACTATCAGGGCGTGGAGCAGCTCTTCGACTCCCTTGATGAGACGTGGTCGGCGCTCGTGCGGGAAATCCGGCTCGCGAAGGCCCGTCTGGTGGTACCGGACAGCTTCCTCGACAACCTTGGGCGCGGCCAGGGGCAGCGCTTCGACGTCGACAGGGAGATCTACAAGGGCGTCAATGGGATGCTTCAGCAGCAGGGGCAGGGTCTTGGTGACCTTCTTCAGCTGATCCAGCCCGCAATCCGGATCGATGAGCATCTCGCTGGTGCGCAGGCGCTCGCTGAGCAGATCGTCCGTGGCGCGGGTTTCTCTGCGCAGACATTCGGCGAGGGCCCTTCGGATGTGAACGTGACTGCCACTGAGGTGCAGCACAGGGAGCGGAGGACGTTCTCGAACCGGGCCCGGAAGCTTGGCTATCAGACCGGCCCGTTGAAGCGGTTCTCGCGGACTGTCCTGGAGATGGACGCGCACGTGTTCCCGGAGCACAGGATCCGCCCGCAGCCGGTGATGGTGCAGTGGCCTGATGGTGTGCAGGACGCACCGGAGGCGACGGCCCGCACTGTGCAGCTGTGGGAGGCGGCGGGAGCGGCGTCCACGGAGATTCGGGTTCGTGCGATTCACCCGGACTGGCATGACGAGCAGGTCGTCGAGGAGGTCACGCGCATTCAGGAGGAGAACCCGGTAATCAACCCGTTCGTCGCTGCGGGGATCATCCCGAGGCAAAGCGAAGGCGCCGACGAGGAGCCGCCGGCGCCCGCAGGGTAGGACTAGCGACCGTGCTGCATCTGGTCGTACAGCACTCCACCAGGAACCAGGTCGGCCTGCCTTAGGTGCGCACCGACCTCTCGGAGGGCCTGCCTGTAGTCCTCGTCTCCCTCTTCCGGAAGGCCTTCGGCCCACTGGTCGAGCCACTTCGCGATCACGAGGTGGTTGCGGTACAGGTCGCCATCTTCGCCGATGAGGACGTTCTCCACTCGCTTGGGCTCCCAGGCCGCAAGCCGCTCCTTGTCGAAGTCGAGCAGCTCTTCATCCGAGTGCCTCATGGCACTCCCTTCTCTCAGGGGAGCCGCAGCCTATGGCACCCCGACGACACACCCCATCCAGCTGAGGCCACCCAGGCGGTGGCCTTTCCCTTTGGAGATCATCGTGACCGAGCAGCAGGGCCAGGCGCCCGCCGCCGACACCACCCCGACCACCGAGCAGGCCGCACCCGCGGACGCCGTCCACGCGGTGGAGGTCACCACCGCGCCGGCCGAACCGCAGCAGGCCTCCGAGGACACCACCGCGCCGAAGCCCGCCGCGCCGGCGCCAGCGCCCGAGGTGAAGCCGGAGGCGGCTAAGCCCGCGGCGCCCGACGCTGACGACCTCGCGTCCCTGTCGCCCGCCGAGCTCGCGAAGATGGTCCGCAAGCTGCGCGCCGAGAACGCCAGCGACCGCACCAACGCGAAGCAGCAGGCTGCTGCGGACGCCGAGAGCGCGCTCGTGCAGAAGCTCGGCAAGGCATTCGGGTTCGTCAAGGACGACGCCGAAGCCGCTCCCCCCACCGCCGAGGAGCTGACCGCACAGCTCACCGCCGCGCAGAAGGCCGCCGCCGACCGCGACACCGAGCTCCGCGCACTGCGCGTCGAGACCGCTGCCGCGAAGGCCGCCCGCAAGGCCGGCGCCGACGTCGACTCGCTCCTCGACTCCCGGACTTTCGCCGCCAAGCTCGGCGAACTCGACCCCTCCGACGACGGCTTCACTGCGGCGCTCGACGCGCTCGTGGCGAAGACCGTGGAGGACAACCCGAAGTACAAGGCCACGAGCCCGGCGCCCGCGGCTTCCTCAGGCGATTTCTCCGGCGGGTCCGGAGACAAGCCACCGACCCGCAACGACTTCGACGACTTCCGCAGGGCCCGTCGGGCCCGCAGCGGACTCGACTGACTAGGAGAAACTGGCCGTGGCCAACACCTTCCTCACCCCTGACATCATCGCCCGCGCCGCCCTGGCGACCCTGTACGAGACCTGCGTGATGGCGCAGCTCGTCCACCGCGACTACTCCAGCGAGTTCGTGCCGAAGGTCGGCGGGCAGGTCACAATCCGCAAGCCCGCGATCTTCGAGGCCCAGGAGTTCGTGCAGGCCGACGGCATCACCATCCAGGACGCGAACGAGGGCGAGGTCCCCGTCGTCCTGAACCACTTTGCGGACGTGTCCTTCGCTGTCACCTCACGCGACCGCACTCTGGCGATCGAGGACTTCTCCGCGCAGCTCCTCGACCCGGCCCTGGAAGCGATCTCGCAGAAGATCGACCGCGACATCCTCGCTTTCCGGGACGACATCACCCAGGAAGTCGGCGTGGTCGCCGGCGACGTCATGCACCCCTGGTCCGACCCCCGGTCGCTGATCGACGCCGGCCGCGTCCTGGACGAAGCCAAGGTCCCCGAGCGGGAGCGGCGTGCAGTGGTGGGTCCGCTGATGGCTGCGAACTGGATCGCGGACCCCCTGTTCAGCGAGGCGGACAAGCGCGGTTCCACCGAGGGTCTGATCGAGGCCGGGATCGGCAGGAAGTTCGGGTTCGACACCTACAAGACCCAGAACATCAAGCGACCCACCCAGGGGCCGGGCGTGTCGACCACCGAGGTCGGCGTGGGCTTCCACCGGACCGCCGTGGCGCTGGTGACCCGTCCCCTGGAGCTCCCGGGCGGGGCGGCGAACGCGGCGATCGCCTCGTACAAGGGCTTCGGCATCCGGGTGGTCATGGACTACGACATCACCAGCAAGCGCGACATCGTGTCCCTGGACACCCTGTATGGCGTGAAGACCCTCGATGCGACCCGCGCGGTGCTCATCAAGGGTGCTGACGGCTCGTAGGGGGCGCTGGATGTACGTCTACCGCAACAGCAACACGGGGGACGAGGTCGGCTACGAGCGTCGGTCGGCGCGGCTGGACAACCTGCCCAACTGGGTGCTGGTGTCCTCCCCCGCCGACCCGCCGCCTGTGGTCGGCCCCGACCGGGGCCCGGCGATGGAGGACATGGTGTCCACGCCGGACGCTCTCACCGCCCAGCCCGAGCGTCCGAAGCAGTCCGACGACAAGGCCACGTGGATCGCCTACATCGCCTCCACCACGGACCTGTCCGAAGCCGAAGCCAAGGACCTGACCAAGGCCGAGCTCATCGCCCAGGCCGACGAGTAGGAGGTGTCTCGTGGCTCCGGTCTATGCGACTCCCGCTGAGCTGGCCGAGTGGCTCGGCCTGTCCGAGCCTCCGGCCGGCGCGACTGTGGCGCTGCGGGACGCCTCCCTCGCCATCGACGGGCTGCTGATCGGCGCCGTGTACGCCACGGACGCCGACGGTAAGCCCACGGAGCAGAAGGTGATCGACGCCCTGCGGGACGCGGTCTGCGCTCAGGCGAGCTTCAAGCCCAAGGGGTCGAACACGCCGGCCGACCCGGGCGGGAAGCTGTCCGCGGTCAAGGTCGACAAGGTCAGCAAGAACTTCGCGACCGACCCGACCACTGGCCGTGTCGTGGAGGAGCCCTACTCGTCGCAGGCCGTGTCCATCCTCCGTATCGAGGGTCTGATCCCCGCCCATCCGGTGGTGATCTGAGTGGCGCTCCCGATCATCACGGACCAGGTGTACGTGCTCCGGCCGCCGCTGGTCACGGACGCGCACGGGAACCGATCGAGGAGCACGAAGGACTGGAGCGCGGCTGTCCGCACGGGCCCGTTCGACGCCTGTGTGCAGCCGGACTCGGCCACCCTCGGCGCGAGTCTCGCGACCAAGGAGGAGCGGCGCGGCGGGCGCGAGCAAGTCAGCAAGTCCGTCGCGGTGTACCTGGAACCGGGCACTGACGTGGTCGCGACCGACGCTCTGGAGATCGACGGTGTCATCTGGCAGGTCAACGGCAACCCTTTCACTCTCCCTGACGTCGGCGACCTCGGCCACATGATCCTCAAGGCCAACTGGATCGAGGGGTGACATGGGCCGCGTCGAACTCAACCAGGCCGTGATCAACAGCCTCGGCAGCTGGGGTCCCGTGGACGACGACATCCACAACCGTGCCCGCCGTGTGCAGGCGATGGCGCGCGGTCGTGGCCCGATCGACCGCGGCGACTACGTGTCCAGCATTGACACCGAGAAGCTCCAGCCGCACGGGTGGCGGGTCATCGCCCGTGACCGCAAGTCCGAGTGGATCGAGTACGGGACACGTCCGCACATCATCCGACCCCGCACGGCCGGGGCCCTGTGGTGGCCCGGCGCTGCACACCCGGTGGCCATGGTCCGCCATCCGGGCACGGCTCCCACGAACAATCTCGCCGAGGCGCTGGAGTTGGCGGCGCGAGGCACCACGCACATCTGAGGAGAACCATGCCGCACGTCAAGATCGGCTACCCGCACAAGGCCCCCGACGGCTCGAAGCGAACGCAGGGCGAGACCGTGTACGTGTCCAGCGCCGAGGCGGAGGGCATCGTCGCTGACGGCAAGGGCAAGATCGTGAAGGTCTCCCCGGATGAGGCCGTGAAGATCGCCGAGGCCGCGAAGCCCAAGACCGACAAGCCCGCACCGAAGCAGCAGGAGGCTCCAAAGCCCCTCCCGAAGCGGCCCACGCCCGCGAAGACGGAGAAGGACGCCGATGCCTGACCTGCCCGTCATCCGAGTGGAGCGGTACGGCGACGACTTCCGCGTCCTCGTCAACGGCGAGCCCCTCCCCGTGCCCATCGACGACTCCGGAGTGCGGATCATGTCCGCGCCTGGATGCATACCAGGTGTCAACGTCACGCTGCTCGCAGCTGAGGTGAACCTCGTGGACTCTCTCGCTCCCAAGGCGAAACCTGAAGAGCAGCAGCGCGTCACGGACTACCTGGACAGCAAGGCTCCGCCGTCGTCCTGGCGGCCCAAGCCGCGCAGCTAGGGGGCGTCGTGGCCCTGCCCGTCATCCTCTACCCGGACGCTGAGCTGGTCGCGATCACCTGGCACCGGGCACGCCTCGGGGATGCGGTGGGCATGGTGTGCTCCGAGCTCCCCGAGCCTGAGCTGTTCGCCTCGTCGCTGCCGATCGTGCAGTTCGTGCGGCTCCCGTCACCGCCCGCTGACCGACGCGTCCACGACATCGCCCGCATCCAGTGCATCGTCCGCGTGGACGAGTCCGCAGGCAGGCCCGGAGCGATCGACCTTGCCGGGTACGTGTCCGCGCACTTCGCCGCCATGTCCGGGCAGACCATCACCCTGCCGCCGACCACGTACACGCCGGGCGGCGCGGCCACCGTCGGGTGCGTCCGCGGCCAGTCCAACCCCGCGCCGTTCCGCGACGACAACACCAACCTCATCAGCTTGGCCTTCACCGGCGAGCTCTACCTGCGCCCCTTCCGGGTCACCTGACCCACCCCAGACCACAACCCCGACGCCTTCTGGTGCCGGGGTTTTTCCATGCCCACACCAGGGCTGAACCCCAGGAGGGGACATGGCGGACAACGTCAACGCAATCCGCGCATTCGGGACGGACGGCGGCAAGTGCTACGTCGCACCGCTCGGGAGCTCGCTGCCGGAGGGCCTCGACGCGTTCGGACCAGAGTGGTGGGACCTCGGAGCGATCGACCCCGCCGGGCTCACCGAGGCCTACGAGGAAGAGCGCAACGCCAAGACGCCCCTCGGCTACAAGTCGCCCGTCAGGACCGACATCACGGGCGTGACCAAGACGTTCACCACCCCGATGTGGGAGGTCAATCCCTACACCCAGGCCCTGTACGACAACGTGCCCCTGTCCGCGCTGGAGGAGCTGCCCGGCGGCATCATCTCGTACCCGGTGTATCGGCCCACGGGTCAGCGCAAGTACATGCTCGCGGTGGACACTTTCGATGGAGTCAACCACGAGCGCACCGTCGCCGCGATCGCGGAGGTCACGACCCGCGCTGAACGGTCCAAAAACGCGGAGAACGTGACGGCTTCGGGCCTGACCTGGACCGTGTACGAGGCCAGCGACGGGCTCATGTTCAACCGGTTCTACCTCAGCGACGGCATGTGGCTGCCCGTGGACACCCTGGAGGTCGCCGGAACTGCGACCGTGGCTGTCGCCGCGACCACACAGCTCACCGCGACCGCGACCTACTACAGCTCCGAGACCGACGACGTGTCCGCGACCGCCACATGGGACACGTCCGCACCCCTGATCGCCACCGTCGACGCCGACGGCACCGTGACCGGAGTCGGCGCCGGAGAGGCGACCATCACCGCGTCATACCGGGGCGTCGCCGACGCCCTCGCGGTCACCGTCACCGCATAGAGACCGGTGGTCGGGTGTCCGCGCAGGTGCACCCGACCACCTACACCAACCTGCGCTCAACCTGCGTGAACACGAGGAGACCGCCATGACCGCTGCCCGAAAGCCCGCCACGAAGAAGCCCGCCGTCCCCGCTGGGGCGATCGCTGTCGCCGACCTGCCTGACAACAAGGGCGCACAGGTGTCCGAGGCGATGGAGCAGGACGCGACGTTCGTCATGGCCGACGGCTCGACCTTCACCTTCAAGCCGCTTTCCGAGTGGCCGTACAAGGCCAACGTCGCGTTCGCGGTCGGCGACATCATGGCGTGGGTGAAGGGTGCGCTCGCGGACTCCTCCCAGATGGACGACTTCCTCGACCACTCCTCCCGTGAGGTCGGTCGCGTCATCCGCTACTTCGACGACATGGCAGGGGCCACCCGGGGGGAAGGCTCCAGCTCCTCCACGTCCTAGAGGAGCACCCGCGCGAAGTCGAGCTCGACCTACTCGACCGAGGCGTCGACCTGATCGACTTCTACGCCGGACGGATCACCATGCGGCGCATGGTCCTCCTCGTCATCCACGACCTCGCCCGAATGCCCCGCACCCGGGCCGTCCTCGCCGGACGCGACCCGGGACGGCCGTGGTCGGAGACCAACGACCAGCTGGCGCTGCTCGACTCGCGGATCCAGGCGCTCATGCGGGTCATGTGGGTCGGCGGACGCCTCAAAGGCGAACCGCCGGAGATCCACCCGTACCCGGTGCCCACGGCGAAGGACGAGAAGGCGCAGGAGAAGGCGTCGCGTCGCCCTGATCCGAGGAAGCAAGCCTATTTGGAGCGCTTCGCGCCGCCGAAGAGGCACCTCAAGCTCGTGAAGACACCACCAGCCGAGTAGGGGGTGTCGCCATGCCCGACGCCGGATCAGTGTGGGTCGACGTCCTCCCCGACCTCAAGCGTTTCGGGCCCCGGCTGCGCGCCGAGCTCCAGCAGCACGCCGGCCGGGGCATGGACATCCCCGTCGGGCTCGACTCGACCAAGGCGAAGCAGGAGCTCGACTCCTTCCGTCGCCAGCTCGACCAGGTCGGCCGCCGCGCCCCGCGCATCACCGTGTCCGCGGACACCCGCACCGCGCTCGCCTCGCTGGTCCGTGCCGAGAAGGCCGCGGATCGGTTGGACGGGCGCGTCATCAACATGCGCGTGGCCACCAGCGGCAGCGGACCCATCGCCCCCGTCGCTCCGAGGACCCCCTCTGCCCCTTCGGGTGGAGGGGGCGGCGGAAGCACACCCCGAAGCGGCGGCCAGCAGCGCCCGTTCTCGGACGTCTCCCCCGCCGGCGTGCTCGCGATCACCACCCTCGTCCCCCCGCTCGTGCCCGCCGTGGGCGCGCTCGCCGGGGGCCTGGGCGCGGTCGCGTCCGGCTTCACCGCGGCCGGTGTCGGCGCGGCGGGTTTTGCCCTCGCGGCGATCCCCGCGATCAGGGAAGCCAACTCGGCGACCGACAACCTGACCGCCGGGCAGCGCGAGTTCCAGGAGTCCATGGGCGGGCTCACCGCGTCGTGGCAGACCTTCCGTGCGGCAACGGACCGGCCCGTCCTTCAGGCTGCTGCCAGTGGCCTGGACGTCGCCAACGTCGGACTGCGCCTGCTCACTCCGGCCACGAACCGCACCGCGTCGGCCCTGTCCACCCTTGGCGACGAGGCGCAAGAAGCACTGGGGAACCCCCGCTGGACGGCGTTCTTCTCCTTCATCTCCCGGCAGGCCAACCCCAGCACGATCACCTTCGGCCGCTCCATCGGCAACCTGACCAGCGGCGTCGCCGGTCTCGTCATGAACATGGAGCCCCTGTGGACCGTGGTCGCGCCCGGCCTGGAGCGGTCCACCGCGCGCTTCGCCGAGTGGGGCCACGAAGCCGAGAACTTCGAGGGCTTCATCGCCTGGACCATTGCGAACGGCCCTGTCTTCACAGAGATGTTCGGGTCCATCGCCTCCGCCGCGATCGACGTCGGCGTGGCCATCGGCCCGCTCGGCACCATCTACGCGCAGGGCCTCACCGTCTTCGCTGAAGCAATCTCCATGGTCGCCGAGACCGCGCCGTGGCTGCTCCAAGCGGCCATCGCGGCGAAGACTGCACAGGTTGCCTTCCAGCTGTTCGGGCGGGTTAACACCGGTCTGATCCAGCCCATGCGGGAGCTTCCGGGGCACATCCGCGAGTACACGTCCAGCCTGTCCACCGTCGGCACCAACGCCACCACGGCAGCCACTGGCACCTCGCGCTTCTCCGGAGCCCTGTCCGGTGCGGTCGGCGCCCTCGGAGGCCCATGGGGGATCGCCATTGCGGCGGGCGTCATCGCCCTCGGCGCTTTCGCCACTGCCAAAGCCCGCGCCCGACAGGAGACCGAGGCGTACACCGCTGCCATCCAGGCGGACGCCGGCGCACTCGGCGAATCCGCACGCGCCCTCGCCGTGAAGAACCTCGAAGAGGAGGAAACCCTCCAGCTCGCCGAGAGGCTCGGCTTCTCTACCGACCGGGTCACCGACGCCGTCCTTCGGCAGGGCGGCGCCTACGAAGAGGTCGTCGGCAGCATCGACGAGCAGATCGCTGCCTATGACCGCATGTACGACGCGGGCGAGATCAGCCACCAGCAGTGGTCCGGCAGCGTCACCCAGCTCATGGAGCTTCGGGACGCCATCGACGAAGAGGCGACTGCGGTCGATGGGGCGGGCGAGTCGTACCGCCGCCAGACCGAGGCGATGGGTCCGGTCAGGGAGGGTCAGGACGAGCTCAACGCGTCGATGGCGGAGGGTGCCTTCCAGGCTCGCGACCTGCGGACCGCTTTGGACGCTCTCACGGGCGCGCACGTCAGCGCGGTCGAGGCTGAGTCCAACTTCCAGGCCGCCGTGGACGCAGCCACGGCCAGCATCGCCACCAACGGCTCCACTCTCGACCTGAACACCGAGCAGGGCCGCGCCAACGAGGCCACCCTGCGCCAGATCCGTGACACCACCATCGCGAACACGGAGGCTACCCGCCTCAACGGCGAGTCCGTCGCCGAGCAGACCGCGACCGCGGCGCGCGGCCGAGAGGAATTCGTCCGGGTCGCCCGACAGATGGGACTGACCTCAACCGAGGCCGAAGACCTTGCCGACGAGTACCTCGGCATTCCCTCGGACGTGCGCACGGCGATCGAGGTCAGAGCGAACGGCACGTGGGCCGGCGTGCGTGCGAGTGCGTCGAACGCGAACCCCTTCCGGGGTGCGTCGGCGTCGACTTTCGCTGTCGGCGGCCCGGTGTCCGGGCCCGGCACGGCGACGTCCGACTCGATCCCCGCGTGGCTGTCCGACGGCGAGTTCGTGCAGCCCACCCACGTCGTCGACCACTACGGCGTGGGTTTCATGGAAGCACTCCGCCACAAACAGATCCCCAAGGGTGCCGTGCAGGGGTTCGCGAAGGGAGGCCGAGTCAGCCGGGGCGCGGGCTCCACTGCGTGGGACATCGTCGACGACCACCGCCGCGATATTCGCCCCGAGTGGAACATCCTCGTCAACAGCCTGATCGGGTCCATCGGCGACTCGATGGCCGAGGACTTCAAGAACAGCTCCCGAGGGCCGATGGGAGTCGCTGCGCTTGCTGAGGCGTCCATCGGCCGCTACCCGGAGTCAAACGGGAACAACGTCAACGCGATTACCCGATGGTTCGGCATGAACGGCGCTCCGTGGTGCGCCATGTTCATCAGCTGGCTTTTCGCCCAGTCGGGTGCGTCCCGCGCCCTCGGCGGCGCCGCCCGGACCGCGTGGACGGGCGACTACTACACGAGCGGAATGCCGCGCACGAACTCACCGCAGCCCGGCGACGTCGCCGTGTACGGCACACGGCACGTCAACCTCGTCACCACCGCTGGCGGTGGGCGGCGAGTCGGCGGCAACCAGTCCAACAACGTGACCGCAGCGCCCTACTCGGGTGGTGCGATCTTCCGCCCGAACTGGGGCGCCGCCGGGTTCGCCCACGGCGGGCTCGTGTCCATCGCGGACATCGTCAGGCAGGACCGCGAACAGGACGAGCGGGCGGGCATGAGCCCGCTCGTCCGGCAGATCCGGAACATCGCCGGGTACGCGGACGGCGGCGTCGCCTCAGGGTGGGCGGTCGTCGGTGAACGGGGTCCGGAGCTCGCAAGGTTCGACGACCCGGCGCGCGTCTACAGCAACGCCGAGTCGGCGCGGATGCTCGCGACCGCAGGCAAGGCCACAGGGCAGGCCAGCACAAGCACGCCCGCCTCCCCCCTCGTCGGCTCCCAGTCCTTCCATCTGCACTCCGCAGACGACGGCATTCGCGAGATGGCGGACACGATGACCCACGAGATCCGGGTCCTCAGCAAGGGAGGCCGGTACGCCGATGGCTGACCTCCAGGAGCGCCAGTACGAGCTGGGTGGGGTCGTCTTCGGCGACCTCACCTCCGTCCAGTCCGACGACATCACCATCGGCGACCCGGGGACACGGCTGGGCGACCAGCCCACCCCGGGCGCCGACGGCGAACAGGCCGGCATCGACTACAAAGACGGCCGGACGATCACCATCGACCTGTGGACGGACACGACCACGGCCGCGGACTCCCGGTCGGCATGGGCGCAGCTCGCCGCGGTGTGGGACGCCGCCACGACCAGAGCCACACCACGGGCCGTGGTCCCGCTGCGAATGCGGCTCCCCGGGTCGCCCACGATGATCGTCTACGGCAGGCCGAGGCGGCTCACACCGTCGTCCCAGCGGCAACGCGACCTCGGGATCGTGGACTTGACCGCGACGTTCCAGACCTTCGACAGCGTCTTCTACGCCGACGGTCCCGACGGAGTAGGACGCTCCGTCACCCTCACTCTCGTCACCGCAGCGGGCACGGGCATCACCTGGCCGGTCACGTGGCCCATCACGTGGGGCGCGCAGGGAGTCCGACAGGACGCCGTGGTGAACGCGGGCAACAAGCCCTCGTGGCCCGTGATCACCATCCGCGGCCCCGTCGCTCAGCCGTCGATCGAGCTCGTCGGCACAGGCCGGTCGCTACGCCTCGACACCACCCTCGCTGCGGACAGGTCGATCACCATCGACACCCGCCCGTGGGCACAGACCATCCTCCGAGACGACGGCGCGAGCTTCGCCGGCGTGGCCCGCGGCGCCGCGCTCTCCGACTTCAGATTGCCCGTCGGGCAGACGGTCCTCGCGTACAGGGGCACCGACCTGTCCGGACAGTCCACCTGCACGATCAGCTGGCGCGACGCCTACGAGACCCCCTAGGAGAGCACATGGCTTTGGAGATGGACTCCTGGGCGGTTGAGGGGGCACAGTCCTCGTCGCGGATCGCCCGGCTTCAGCTTCAGTCGGGGACAGCGTCGAGGAACGGCGTCGTGGACAGCGGCCACCTTCAGATCCTCCCCCTGACGGTCCCGGGCACGAGCGTGCGGGCGACCTCCGGCGGAGCGACCATCCTCGGCGCGGAAGCGGCTTTCCAGGGCAGCTACTTCGCCTTCAACGTGGGCGACGCCGAGATCCCCGTCTCGCCGACCGGGTCAGGCGGTGGACGCTCCGACCTGGTGATCCTCCGAGTCGAGGACCCCAACATCAGCGGGACCCCGTGGACGCACGACGTGACCACGGATCCCGTCTACTACTTCCGCGTCATCGAGGGCGTCACCAACACCACCACCGACGTGCCCGCTGGCACCACGGGGGTCGCTCTCGCCCGCATCGACATCCCCGCGAACACCGCCACGATCACCGCCGCAATGATCACCGACGTCCGCCAGATGGCCAACCCCAAGCGACTCCGGGAACTCAGGGTGCAGCGCGGGCAGGGCCTCGAAGACGGGCGCTGGGACGAAGCTGACTTCACCAGCGACTACGAGAGATGGCCCCAGCACGACTGGACCGTCACCATCCCGGAGTGGGCAACGCAGGTGCAGGTCGTCGCGAACTGGTTCAGCGTCCTCTACCCCGCACCCAACGGCACGGGTGGCACCTACGACGCCCGCGGGCTCGTCCGGGTTGGCCTAGTGGGGTCGGGCGGCAACGTCCTCAACACCCCCTCCACGGCGTACAACGTCAACCCGATCACCTCCACCAACGGATACCGGGTCAACATCGGGCTGACCTCTCAGGTGAACATCCCCGTCGCAATGCGCGGCATGACCTGCGACCTGCGCATGTACGCCAAGTGCGACGCGGACCGCATCGTCTTCCTCGTCGCTGACGGCTGGGCGAACTTCAGCGTCGACCTGGAATTCCGCGAGAACGCCGCACCGCGAGCTGAACTGTAGGGGGTCCGGTGCTCCCCTTGCAGGAACCTCTCCCCCCGGCGTCGGAGTGGCGCTACTACGCCTTCAACGTCCTCACGGGAACCTGGCTTCACCGCGAACTCCCCCTCTCCGACGTCCGCCTGACGACGACCCTGTCGGGCCCCGGGCGCATGACCGCGACCATCGACCCCGAATACCAGGCACTGAAGACCCCTTCCGGCGGCCTGGTCCTTGAGCTGTGGCAGACCATGATCGTCGCCGAAGCCAGTGGCCAGCTGCGTGGCGGCGGGATCCTCACAGGCATCACCGCGACCGGGCCGAAGCTGGCGCTGGACCTCACCGGGGTGTCCGGGTGGCTGGAGGGGCAGCCACTCCGCAACAACCTGGACTTCGGCGGCAAGGTCGACGGCGTCACCGGGCACGGCGTCGACCCCTTGGACGTGGTCCGCGCCCTGTGGGGGTGGCTCCAAGGTCAGCCCGACGGCGATCTCGGCGTCACGCTGGACTCCACGACCACTCCGTACCGTCTCGGCGCGTGGCACAACACCCGCGCCCTCAAGGACGACGGCAGCCTCGGCCCGGCGAAGGAAGTCGCGTCCACCCCGGTCCCCATCGACCGCATCTGGAACCCAGGCAAGGACAAGAAGCCCGTAGCGGCGACCGGGAAGACGGTCTACTGGGAGTACAAGCTGCCCTGGTGGGACGACATCGAGATCGGACAGAGGGTCACCACGCTGGCGACGCAGACCCCGTTCGACTGGATCGAATCGCTCCGGTGGGCCGACTCCTCCCGCGAAGAGGTCGTCCGCCACATCCACTTCGGCTACCCGCGCCTCGGGAAGCGCCTCACCCGCGAAGTTTTCATCGAGGGCGCGAACATCTCCGAGCTCGTAGCGGTGCGCCGCGACGGCGACGACTACGCCAACTCGGTCACGGTCTACGGATCCGGCGAAGGCTCCAAGCAGCTCCGGTCTACGGTCTCCCAGCGCGACGGCCGACTCCTCCGAGCGAAGTCCGTCGACCGACCCGACCTCACCACCGTCGCCGAGTGCAAGGCCGTCGCTGAGGAAGAGCTTCGCCGCTGGTCGCAGGTCGTCGACGTCTTGGGCTTCACCGTCCGAGACCACCCGAACGCCCAGATCGGGTCCTTCTCCGTGGGCGACGACGTCCTCGTACAGACCCGCGCCGGATGGATGCCCACCCGCCTGTGGGTGCGCATCACCAGCCTGGACACCGCACCCGAGACAGGCGAGGTCACCGTGACCTGTCGCAGAAGCGACCGCTTCGACTACCCCGGAGGTGCCTGATGGACGCCGAGACCCGACGCGCGATCTCCGAGTACGCCCGGGAGGTCGCGAAGCTCCGCGCCGAGGTCACCACCCTCAAGCGCGGACAGCGCGCCGGCCAGCTCGCCCACTCCTCCCTCGAAGAAGGTCAGACCATCGAGGTACGCGATGAAACCGGCACTCTCCGTGGCCGGTGGGGGTGGGTGGACGGTGCTGTCGGTGTCGTCACCGAGGGCGGCGACCCCGTCAGCGCCCCGACCGCGCCGACCGTCACCCCTTCCCTCGGTGGTCTCCGTGTCACGTGGGACGGGCTGCTGTCCGGCGACCCTGCGATCCCCGTCGACTTCGACCACATGGCCGTGCACGTGTCCACCGAGACGGGCTTCACGCCGTCCGCCGCAACCTACGTCGGATCCATCCGCCGCGCCGGCGAAGGCGGGATGCTCCCCGTGATCCCGCTCCCCTACGTCGAGCACTACGTGGTGCTCATCCCGGTGACCACCGGGGGCGTACAGGGGGCTCCGTCGGCGGAGGTGTCCGCGACGCCGTTGCAGACCTCTGGCATCGACCTCGAAGCCGACAGCGTCGAGGCCGTCCACATCAAGGCGGGGGCCGTGGAAGCAGACAAGCTGCAAGCTGTGCTCGCGCTGGTCACCACCATCATCGCGGGCATCCCCGGCGCCGCCCGCGTCGAGATGGACCAGGACGGCCTCCGCGGCTACAACACCGGCAACGAGCTCATCTTCGCGATCGACTCCTCCGGCAACGCGGTCTTCTCCGGCGACATCGTCGCCTCCGAGATCAGCGGATCCCGCTTCTCCCTCACGTCCTCCTCCGGGGCAACCGGGGTCATCGAGGACGCCAGCGGTGTCGTCCGAACGCGCGTCGTCTCCCCCAGCGGCGCACGGGCACAGCTCGCTTCAGGCGCAGGGCAAGCGGAATTCTCCGTATGGGGCGACGTCGGAACAGCGAGCACCCCAGCTGCCGCCATGCTCGCGCAGCCCGGAAACTGCCAGCTCAGCCTCTACTCCGACGTAAGCGACACCAACAAGCCGCGGCTGACCCTCGTCGCCCTGCCCGCCGAAGCCCGTGTGGTCGCCCGGGGCGGCACAGGCTCGGATGTGCAGATCACCGCGCAGGACGCGTGGGCGGGGGTGAGCGTCACCCCGGAGGCCTCCACGCTGGGACAGCCGGACGCGGGCGCGGGCACCATCTACGCCTTCCGCCGGGCGGGCACGGATGCTCCCACGCTGAGCCTTCAGTCTCCGGTGTCAACGTCGGGCGCGGGTGCGGACCGCAGGGCGATCATCCACGTGGAGGGCGCGAACGACACTCGCGCGTACACCGTCCTCAATCATGCCGCCCGGATTCACTACCTCCAGGGCGAGCTCGTCAGCGGGTCCACCGACACCACCACGGACGGCAGCGTCCAGATCGCGGACACCCACAGCATCCTGTCCACTCGGATGCGCCCGCAGGTGCAGCCCATGGCCGTTGCCCCGATCATGACCACCAGCCAGACCACCGGGTCCTTCGTGGACTTCACCGCCACCCAGTGGCCCCGGATCACCTTCAAGACCGGCTGGTCCGGCATGGTGCAGATCGACATCATGATGGCCGGGCAGAACCCCAACTCGGACGCGTCGAGCATCGGCGTCGGCTTCCGTCTCACTGGTGCTGGGACTCTTGCTGCCGATCTCAGCCGGTGCGCGTTCGTGCGCAGCCTCGGCACGGGCATCAACGCGACCTGCTCCGGCTACTGGTCTTCCCCGATCCAGCTCGCGGGGAACAGCACCTACACCCTGACCCCCGCGTGGCGGCTGTCCTCATGGAACGTAGACCGCCCGCCCCTGTGGGACGGATCGCTCGCCAACCAGATCACCGTCCGCAACCTCACCTAGGAGACACCATGTGCCCATGCGACACCCCCGAGGAGCCCACCGTGTCCGCACTCGAAGGCGACCCCGCTGAGCCCCCGCAGGACCCGGTCGAGCCGCCCCCGATCACCCCGATCTCGGTCGAGCCCTCCGATCCCACCCCTCCGCCGGACCTCGACCCGATCGAGCCGACCCCGCCCGGCGAGGCCGGCGACTACCCGCCCACCCCGCCGAGCCCCGGCCACGACGAGTAGGAGGCCTCTTGGACGCCCTGTCCGCATTATCGCCGTTCGTGCAGCTCGGCGCGGGCGGGCTCCTCTCCGTCGGCATCCTCATGATCCTCACCGGCAGGCTCGTGCCCGGGGGGACCGTGGAGCGCCTCCTGTCGGCACGCGACGAGCGCATAGCCGAGCTGAAAGCAGTGCTCGCCTCCGAGCAGGACCGGAACTGCCGACAGGCCGACCAGATCACGGCACTGCTCGAATCCGGTCGCACGACGGCGCACGCCCTGGAGGAGATCCGCAAGGTCGCCGTCGACCAGGGAACGGGGGAGGTCTCATGAAGGGGTGGCTCGACCGGATCGTCCGCACCTTCGCCCCGCCCCCAGTCACCGAAGAAGAGATCACGGAGATGGCCGAACGCACCGAGCAGGGCGCTGAACAGGCGCGCCGCCGCGACGGCGAAGTGCGCGACGTCGTCCGACGTCTCGTCGCCCAACGAGAAGAGAACCACTTCGGTCCGCTCGTATGGGCCGCCATCCGAGGGGAGAGCGATGTATGAGGCCGGAACCGTGATGGCCACCGCCGCCGCCCTGCTGATGTGGCTATTCGCCATCGACTACTCACGCTGGCGCTGGTGGACCAACCCGGGCGGACGCCTGGTCATGTCGGTGCTGGTAACCCTCGCGCTCGTGCTCAGCCTCGTGGCGGCGCGCAACTGGTTCGGGGAGTTCCCCGGGCACGCGTTCGCCCGCTTGGCGGTGTTCACTGCGGCGTTCGTCGCGATCGGGTGGGGGTGGCTCCTGCACAGGCGGGTCCAGCGAGGTCGCCACCGCGCGAAGCCCTAGCCCGATTTCTCCACATACGCCCCGGTACGCCGGGGCTTTCCCATGCCAGGAGGCACCATGCCCGAACCCGACAAACTCCAGTGGCGGTCCGACTTTGGCTGGTCGAAGAACAGCCCCGCGTCGTCCGCCAACCCCCGCAGCGGGCTCGTCATCCACTACGACAGCGCCGACCAGGGCCTCGCCGACAAGGAACACAAGGCGTGTGTCGCGTACTGGAAGAGAACGAGAGGCTTCCACACCGGCCCGTCCCGAAATTGGGCGGACATCGGCTACAGCTGGGGATGTTGCAGCCACGGGTACGTGATGGAGGGCCGCGGACTGTTCAAGGTCCAGGCCGCGCAGCCCGGCGGGAACAGCTCCCACTACTCCGTGACGCTGATGACGGGCCCCAAGGACGAGGTCACGGACGCGCAGATCAACGCGGTCCGCCAGCTCCGCGAGTGGCTGATGGAACCTGCGTCGTCGATCTCCGGGAAGGTGCTCGGCCACCGCGACTTCATCTCCACCTCGTGCCCCGGCGACCGGGCCTACAAGATGGTCAAGAACAACACGTTCACCAAGCCCGCGAAGTGGGGCAAGGACACGCCCAGCGTCCCCAAGCCCACCAAGCCAACGCCGTCGCCCGCCCCGAAGCCCAAGCCGCCCACCTCGAAGGCGCCCGCCTTCCCCGGGCCCGTGCTGCTCCAGCCGCCCGTCCGCAAGTCCGAGACCGCGCGGAAGTGGCAAGCGCAGATGCGCAAGCGCGGCTGGACCATCAGCGTCGACGGCTTCTACGGGCCCCAGTCCGAGCTGGTCTGCCGCACTTTCCAGAGCGAGAAGAAGCTCAAGCGCGATGGCATCGTCGGCCCCGCCACCTGGCGTGCCGCGTGGGAGGCGGTGGTCACGTGAGCAACGGCTGGAGCTGGCTGTGACACCGACATCCGACACCGTGCACGTCGTCCCGAACAACGACCTCATCGAGCACGACTGGCAGACCTACGAAGCCACGTGCGTCTGTGGCCCCACCACCCGCCTGATCAAACGCGAAGACGGGTCCATCGGGTGGGTCATCACCCACAACTCCCTTGACGGGCGTGAAGCCCACGAACAGGAAGCCACCCCATGAAGCCCCTGACCATCCTCGGCCGTGAACCGGTCGAGATCCTGTCCATCGTGCAGGCCGCGCTCCTCGTGGGAGTCGCCCTGTCCGTACCCCACCTGACCGAAGCAGCCGTCCCGCTGATCGTCGCCTGCCTCGGCGCCGTGTTCGGCTCGGTCCAGGCCGTCATGGTCCGGCCCGTCACCCCGGCCGCTTTCACCGCGGTCGTGACCACGGTCGCGCCGCTGCTCGCCTACTACGGGCTCGACTTGGACGCGACGCTGGTGGCGTCCATCAACGCCCTGATCGTTGCCCTGTTGGCGCACCCGACCCGTCAGCAGGTGTCCCCGGTGGTTCGGAACGACCTCGCCGCCTGACGAACACAACAACGCCCCCTCCTTCGGGAGGGGGCGATTCGTCGTTCGCTCAACTCCACGGAGTGTGTGTTGACGAAGGCGCTTCGATGTCCGGAACATCATGCCCGAGTTCGTCATCGGGCATCGCACCGGAGCCCAATTCCCGACGAAGGGCGTCCTGCAACTCCAGGCGCTTCGCCCCGAAGTCGCTCAACGCTGACCTCCATACCTCGCGCTCCACACCAGGAAGGGTCAGCATGACCAGGCTATTCATTGCCCCCTCGACGGATTGCACATGGTAGGTCACCTCCCGACCTGCGAGAAGCGATAGCTCCGTGGCAGCCTCCATTGCCTCCTTGAGGTGCGGAACCTCGTAGAAGGGGATTTCAGCATCACTGTGGTCACTAGCCATGTGGGCATGTCTCAGCGCAGATGCATAGAGCGCGGAGTGTGACAGGAACTGGCCTCCAAGTCGGGCCACATGTTCCTTCCGCTTTTGCCTGCCAGCCACAAGCTGAACCCCGAAGGCGCCGAGCAAGGCCACCAGTGCACCACCGAGCGCAGAGAGCGCTCCGATCAAGGCGTCCGTCATGAGTCTTGGATGGACTTGTAGTCCGGGTGGGTGGCATAGGCCGTGGCGAGCAACCAGATGGCCTGACCAAGCCCGGCGGCCCGTTCGCCGTCCGCGCTCCACGAGGCTTCGACAACCTCACGCTTAGCTGCGACCTCGCGGAGGACCTTGCGGGGGTCGTGGCGGGCCATGTGCTGCATTCGAGGGTCGAACTTTCCGATGGGGACGTTGAAGTGCTCGTTGGGGAACCCGAAGTCGAACCCTCCGTTCTTCTCGTCGAAGGACCAAGGTGATGCCCCGTATCCGTGTTCTCCGAGTGCTTCGAGCGCGAGGGCCTCTTCTTCCTTGAAGCGGGCGGCGAGGAACTCTTCCAAGGTCACGTTCGTGGCCTTTCTGCTGGGGGTTTGGCCCGGCCTGGGCCGCTCTGGAACCCTACGAGGCTCCGGTGACAGGACAGCCCCCTCTCCGGGTGGGTGCTTGGCTGGCCTCTACGCCGTTGCCCGCTCCTTGCGCTGGAGGACGTTCATGATGTCGCCGAGCCGGTACTTCGCCGGCCGCTTCTCCGACACGGGACGAATCTTCCCCTCGGCCGCCATCTTCCGCACTGCCCGGTCGCTAATCTGCCTCCCAAGCGCCCTACTGGCCATGGACGCTTCCGCCGCGGTCACCAGCTGCTCCGGCGCCGCCGCGACGGCCGCCTTCACCGCCGCGTCCCGCCGCGCTTCGGGGTCCTCGATCTCGCCGTCGCACCCTTCGACCCGGCACCACGCCTTCGCCGCCCCCGCGATCCCGTACACCTTCCCCCCGCAGTCCGGGCACTCCCCCGCGTACACGCGCTCCGCCGGCCGGTCCACACACCGTCGGACTTCGCGGACCACGTACCGGATCTGCTGCACGCACTCGTCGCCCCACTCCGCGGACCGGATGACGACGCCCTGCCCGTGGAGCCACTGGGCCATCGCCGCGATCGTGTCCGCAGGCGGTGTTCCGCCGCACTGGTCGATCACGACCCGGCACCACGTCGCGAGCATGTTGTGCAGGTAGCGGCGGGTGTCGCTGGCGGCGTCGTTGATCAGCATGGGGAGTTCATCGCCCCCGCCACGCCCACCTCCACTACCCCCGAACTTGCTCTGCCGGGCGATCGCGATGTCGAGGTCCACGTCCAGGCCGTGCACGTCCCCGGTCGCCCACAGCGCGCGCAGGTCCGCCATCATCCCGCCCACACAGGTCGGGCAGACGACGCCGGCGTCCATCTCGGCGGAACACAGGCGGCAAGTCAGGTACGTCATGGATTCTCCCCCGTGGTCGTACTATGTGACCAGTGGGAGAACCTACTCAGGAACTTCTACGGGGGGATTGTGGGGCTCGCCATCGGGGGATGCGGGCCCCACGGTCATGTCCGGGGGATCACGCGACACCGGCAGCTCGGGTGAGTCGGCGGAAGGCCTTGGAATCCGGCCCACAGCCGCCTCGGAACGCCGGGAGCGCGAGGGTTGGCGAACTTCTCCCCTGCTGGAACCCGCCTGCCATTCATGCTGGCGCACACCGTGCACGCCTTCCCGTCCCGCCGGGTGACCCATTCCAGGTCGAGGCCCAGCCAGCGCGCGTAGGAGAACGTCGCGCTCGACGCCGCTTGGTGGATCTTCGTGACCGCGAGGATCCGCATCCGCCGCCGGAACCGGTCGAGCTCCACGTTCGCGGGCGTCGGCGTGACGGGCGCCGACGTGGTGTCGGGCGCTTCCCCCGCGATGGCAGCGTCGATGCGCCGGGCGACATCCTCCACGACCGCGCGCACGTCCTCCTCGACGCTCGTGGGCAGGGGCTCAATGGCCAGCTGACGCATCCGTGCGCGCCTGCCTGCCGCGCCCTGTAGGACGATCTGAGCGCCCACCGTGAACCCCTGCTGCGCCGCTGTTGACACCGCGTTCGTGAGCGCCGCCAGAACCGCGAGGATCGCCGCGCCCGACAGCCCAGCCGCGACCGCAGCGGAGATGATCGCCTGGATCTCGGCGTCGGCCTGCTGCTCGATCGCGTCCAGCTGCTGGGCGGGGGTCTGTGGCACGGGAATCTCAGTGACTGTCACCGCGCCAACCCTTCATTTCGCCGCCTTCGACTACAACTCCGATGGGTGAGCATTCACCTTCAGCCCACAGGTCAGTCATGTGATCGTGGGCCTCGTCTTCGGTGGCGAACCGCTTCCTGATCTTCTCGTGGTGCTGCCAGTAGACGGCGGTCGCAGTCACTCTGACCTCCTCGTGGTCTGCGGGGATGGTACCCCTGTCCTGCCTGCTCTCATGACGCTGTGCGATGCTGACGCGGGCCCCGGGGTGCTTGCCTCACCCCGGGGCCTCTCGTCACTCCCCCGCGATCGCGGCCTTCCCCTTGTCCGTCAGCCACGGGCGGGTGATGGTGGTGCCGTAGTCGATCCGCCCGGCTCGGTCTTCACGCTCCAGCGCAGCGAGGACGACCTTCTCCGGGTACCGGCTGGTGAGGGCGTCCCATGCGTCCCCGTCGCGGACGGCGTCGAGGACTGCTTGCGCGGTCAGGTCGCTGCGCTTCATGACGTCTCCCTCGCGAGCTCCTTCGCCCGCTTGATCGCGTCCTCCTGGTCGGCGTGGTCCTCGACCGCGCCCTGCCACGCGGTCATCCACGAGTCGCCGTGCACGTACACGTCCACGCCCTCGTAGTCCATGCGGGTCACACGACTGAGCAGGTCACGGAGGCGGTCCATCTCCGCTTCGAGCTCCCGCAGCCGCTCGCACTTCAGTGCGAACGCCCGACCGTTGGCTTCTTCGAGGACGAGCATCTCCTCGATCTCCTCTTCGAGCTGCTTCACCCGCCCGTCGTGGGGCTTCCACGCCTGCTTCAGCCCGTGCTTGCGGCCTGCTTCCCATGCGGCGTCGATGTACGGCTGCGCGACCTCCGCGAGCTTGGCCGCGTCGTCTCCGAGCGCCGCGTAGTCCCCGGTGAGGCTGTACCCCTCGGGCTGCACGTCGTGCAGTCGGCACAGCTCAGCGTGAAGGGCGGCAGTGAGGGGGGTGAGGGTGTCAGGCATCGTCGCCCCCCAGTGCTCGCAGGGTCGCGCAGGGGTGGATCTGCTCGCAGGTGCGGCACAGGTCCATTGGAGACTCGGGGTGGGGCACCAAGAACGGCTGGTGCAGCTCCCGGATGGTCGCCATGGCGTTGACAGCGTTGACGACGATGTTGGCTTGGTCAGTGCTGTCGACGATCCCGATGAGGAGGTCCATGTCGTCGGGTTCGTCGCCTATTTGCACGTACAGGGTGCGGCCGACCTTCCTGCCGGTGCGGAACTTCATCGGTCCTCCTCGTAGTGGCCGTGTTCCTGGTCGTGACGGGTCAGCTCGGTTGCCATCAGGAATCTCCTTCGTCCGACAGTCAGGACACAGGTCCCGACCGCGCTTCTTCTTCGAGGTGGGCGCCCGCCAACCCGCTTCCCTCGCGAGCTGGCGGATGTACGACGCCTTCCGAACAGCCAACGGCGCGTTGAAGTACGCGGCGCAGCCCGCCCGGGAGCACTTGAGCACGTACACCCGGGCGAGACCATCCGTACTGCGCAGCGCGGTCATCCCCAGTCCGACGCCAGCAGCCACGCGGGCTTGTCCTGCATTGGCGTCAGCCCCAGCGCTTCCAGGGCGCGGGCGAGACGCGCGTCAGCGTCCTCCTGGAGGGCGGACATGTCCGCCAGGTCCACCGCTTCCGGAGCACCCCGACGCGCCGTCGTCGAGTGCGCCGCGAGGATGTACATCGGATAGTCAATGGAGCAGTGCGAGACCACCTCGACGCCGAACGTCGCGAGCGCATCCCGCTTCCGCTCGAAGTAGCCGTCAACCTGCCAGTCCGCTTCGGTGAACCCAGCGGCGGCCAGCAGCTTCGCTTCGACGGCTTCCACAAAGTCGAGGTCTTCGGCTTCGCTGTCGTACCAGTCGACGGCAAGGTCTCCGTACTCGCTGACCTCTCGGACAAGCCAGTCTTCCCCGTTGCCGAAGTCGTAGCCGTAAGCGAGAATCGCGTCAGTTGAGGTGCCCATGATGTTCTCCTGTCTGTGCTGGTGGTGGCTTAGAAAGGCGGCTGATCGTCGGCGAACCCGGGCCGGCCGCCGCTCCCCCACGGGTCGCCCTGCTGCTGCCCGCCGGAAAACCCGCCGGACTGCTGGCCGTAGGAGCCGTTCGCCGCGAAGCCTCCACCCCCGCCCTGCTGCTTCGGCGGGGTGAGCGCCCGCCCGATCTCCCGGACGATGACCTGGTCCGCAGACCGCTTCGCCCCAGTCGTCTTGTCCTCCCACTGGTCGGTTTCGACGTCGCCGCGCACGGTCACGAGGTCGCCCTTCTGGAGGTTCGCTTCAGCGATGGCCTCGGCGATGCGGCCGAACGCGGTACCGCGCCCCCACCAGGTGGAACCGTCCTCCCACTGCTGGGTGTCCTTGTTGAGCTTGCGGGAGTTGGACACGAGGCGAAGCTTCGCGATCGCGGTCCCGTTCGGAAGCCACTTGGTTTCGGGCGCGTCCACGAGACGGGCGGTCACGGTGATGTTCGGGAGGGACATGTCAGTTCTCCTTGGTGAGTCGGTTGCACTTCGGGCAGGTCACGGCCGTGCCTGCGGGCAGCAGCGGCATGGCGTCCGGGGCGAGCGGGATGCGGCAGACGGTGCGAGTGCACCGGGTCGCATAGCCCCGGTCGGGATCTACTTCGGCGGGGGCGAGCCGGTGGGTGTGGTCGCCATGGCGAACGACGGAGACCATCACGACTCCTCCCCGACCAGGGCGCGGCCCGGCTCGATGCGCTTCATCGCGGCCAGCACGTCATGCAGCGCGGTCGCGTACTCGGAATCGTGCGGCAGGTCCTCGACACGCTCACGACCGAGTAGGCGCGGAATCTCGGACTTGAGGCGATCCCACGCCGCGGCACTGGGGGCCTCTTCGCGAAGGCGGTCGTTCTGCCTGCGGCTCGCCGCACGAAGCTGCTTGTTGGTCCGCTCGGCGTCGGCGAGGTACTGCTCAGCGGCGCGGCGCGCGTTCACGGCGTCGGCGAGTTCCTCGTGTAGGGCGAAGATCCGGGTGTCGGTGTCGGTCATGTCCCCTCCCGGGGCTTCAGGTGAGCGTCAGGCGCTCAGGAAACTTGAGTGTGACTCGGGGTGCCGACAGTCCTGCAAGGCCGTCAGCGTGCGACAGGCGGGCGTATGAGAGGATCGGGGGCGTGCCCCGCCAGATACCAGCTGGCGGGGCGCACCTATGCGGCCAGATCCGCAGTCACGCGCTCCAAGAGGAGCCGAGTCGCGTAAGCGCCCTGCTGCGGGACCACGCCATTGCCCAAGGCGCGGAGCTGATCGTCGCGATCCAGGCCAGGCACCGCGGTCACATGGCCCGCGGGGAGGCCCATCATCCATTCGGCCAGTAGCGGCGAATGGCGCATCCGCCCGTCCTTGCCAGTGGGCTCTGTCGGCGCCGGGGCTCCGCGGCCGATGATCGGCTCCCACCTAGCGATCGCCGCGGCGTACTCCTGCCAGCCCACGAGAGACTCGGAGACCTCGTTCAACGGGCGGGAGTTCACTCCGAGCAGGTTGGACTGCCCCGACTTCCAGTCGCGGGCCGCCGGCGTGGGCAGCAGGTGCTCGACCACGTCCGCGAGGCTCACGGAGTGCCCGCCGGCGCGGCGCTTGGCGGGGTCCTGCGACCCGCCGCGGCTGCCCTGGTAGGCGTCCGGGGTCGGCAGCAGCGTCACACCGCCGGGAACAGCGCGGCCTGGTCCTCGGGGGCGGAGGGCGAACGTCGGCGGCTGCTCTTGCGGCCACGCGATGAGGAAGACGCGCTTCCGCTCGTGCGGAGCTCCGACGTCAGAGGCGGCGACAGTTGTCCATTCCGCATCGAACCCTGCGTCGGCAAGGCCGGCGAGTACGGCACCGAGTGCCCGCATAGGAGGCTCACGGTCGGAGTCTCCCATGCACCCCGGGCAGAATTCCAGGTCGCTGTCGGCTGCTTCGTGTCGGAGTCCGGGGACATTCTCGATCACCACCAGTTTCGGTCGGAGGATGCGGATGATGCGGAGGATGTGCAGCCACAGGCCGGATCGGGTGCCCTTGCGCATCCCGGCCTTGCGGCCGGCCACGGATACGTCTTGGCAGGGAAATCCGGCGAGGAGGATGTCCACGGCCAGGCCGAGGGCGAGGATCTCCTTCCAGTCCACGGTCGTGATGTCGCCGAGGTTCGGCACGTCGGGGTGGTGGTGGGCGAGGATGCGGGACGCACCGGGGTCGGGGTCCGCGACCCACGCCAGATCGCCGCCGAGAACGGACTGGACAGCGGCGTCAAGGCCGCCATAGCCAGAGCAGAGACTGCCGATGGTCAGAGGCATCACGCACCACCCGTCCAGCCCGTGCCGGCCATGTCGACGATCCCCAGCTCTCTGGCGAACGCCACCAACAGCGCAGCCCGATGCTCCACGGGCAGGCCGCCGAGGATCTGCCCCACACCCGCCCCATCACCCGAGGCGACCGCGGACCGCAACTCCACACCGAAGCACCGCACCGACTCGTCGACGAACCGCCGCTCCCCCAACGCCTTCACCGCGGCCTGGTCCTGCGCCATATGCCGGGCCGCCGCCTTGCGAGCCGGGTCCGCAGACTCAGCAGTCACGCCCTCCCACAGGTCCCGGTACGCCGCCGCCACACGCGGCTTGGCCACTCGAACGTGAGCCCGGTCGCGCACCGCGGCAACGTGAGCCCGCTGCTCAGCGGTCAGGCCGCCAGCGATCCGCCCGTAAGCGCCCGCGGGGTCCGCCAGGGCTGCGTCGAGGCACGCTTCGGCGATCGGGCAGTGCTTGCACACGGCCAACGCTTTGCGGCGGCCCGTGGCGGTCGTGGGCTGGAACATCATGGGGTCGAGGTCCACGCATCCAGCACGCTCGTCGGTGATCACGCTGCCTCCTGAACAGTGCGTGCGGTGGCCCGAGACAGGGCCTCCTCGTAGATGGCCACCAGCGCCAGGCGGCGCGGGGAGTTGTTCGGAACCTGCTGCCACATCTCCGGCGGGATGTAGCCCTCCCACCGGTCGGGGCTGGAGAAGTTCAACGGCGGCAGAGTGAGGCGCTCCGCGAGGTCCGGGTGGGCGAGTACTGCCCGGCGCCTCTCCGCGTTCGTGGTCACCTCGATCTCAGCGCCATGACGCATCGCGCGGATCGCGAGATCCTGCATCAACTTGATGTCGCCGGCCACGCCCGGCTCACCACGGCCCCTCACGCCGCACCTCCGAGACGACGGTCGACACCCTTCAGGGCAATCGGCTCGGCCATCTCAGTGATCCGGGAAGCGACACGGTCGCCGAGCTTCCTGCCCAGGTCGTCAGGGAGCACGTTCGTGGTGACGATCGTGGGCAGCTGGTGCTCGTAGCGGAAGTTGATCAACCGGTAGTTGACCTCCTCCACCCACTCGGAGGTCTTCGCGGCCCCCAGGTCATCAATGAACGCAAGCGGGGCATTGGCGTACCGCTCGAACACGGCTTCGGAGTCGACGCCGGGGCGGGGGCGCATCTTGGCGTAGATGTCGGTGATGGACGCGGCGACCGGAGCGCACCCAACTCCGATGATCGACAGGCGCCGCAGCGCCCCGAAAGCCTGGTAGGTCTTGCCGACGCCCGTCTGGCCCTTCAGGAACACCGACGGCCCTCGACCCAGGTACGGCACCCGGGAGAACTTGTTGGGCTTAGAGCCCTTCACCAGGGCGTCCACCCACGCCAGGAGGCGCTCGTCGGTGACGTCGGCTCGCCGGTACAGGGGCGGGATCAGGCTGTTCGTCGTCTCGATGATCGCGGCGGTGTCCCGGATCGCGGTGAAGCTGTCACCCCCTTGCTCATCGATGGCGTCGAAGTCGGGGATGGCGGGGGTGATGTGAGGGAACGCGGCGCGCGCCCGGTTGATGAGGTCCTTGGTCTTCTCGGTCACAGCAGTCCTCCTTCGTAGGCGTCTTGGTCGGTGGGGTTGCGGTACGGCTGGTAGTCGCCGGAGACGGCGCGGAGGTGGCGCCCGCCGTTGGCCTGACTCATGTCACGCATGTGCCAGGACCCGTCCCAGCAGCCGTCGTTGAGCCAGTTGGAAGCCTTGGTGATGAACTGGCGCTCCTCGGGGGTGGCGCCCTCCCACATCTGCGCGTACAGGTGGGCACCCGCGATGATCTGGCGAGGGTCCGCCCCGGCGTCGACGGCATTGGCGAAGGCGTTCACGGCGGTGGGCTTGTGGGTGCTCTTGGGGTAGGCGTCCCAGAACTCGACGAAGAAGGGGTCGTTCTCCTTCTCGGCCTTCGTCTTCTTCTTCGCCTTGGGCTCCCGCTTGGGGTGCTCGTTGTTGATGGCGTTTCCGAAGAGGTCGGTGACTTCGCCAGTACTTGAAGAACTACGTAGTAGTTCTTCTTCCTTGGGGTTGGGGTTGGGAGGGTGCGTTACGGAGCCGTTAGTCACACCGTTACGGTCGGCGTTACTCTCGCTGTTCTTCCGACCCTGCTTTTCGGCCGCCCTCCGGTCCCGCCATGCCTTCTGACGTGCGGCGTTGCTCTCACGCCCAGCCTCGATCTGTTCCTTCGATGCCTGGTAGTCGAGGTAGTCATGGATGCGGTAACCGTCTTCCTCGGCGTGCCACAGGCCGGCGTCAACGAGCGACTGCACCGCTGAGCGCGTGACTGCGGGTGTTAGGTCGTCGTTATGTAGCGCGTTAGTCACACCGTTACGGTCGGCGTTACGCACGGCCTCCACCGCGTCTTCGAAGTCGAGCATCCGAAGCGCCGTTTTGCGCGGAATGAACCCGTCGGTGAGGTTCCTGTTCGACCAGGCGAGGCCGGCGGCGAACAGTGCGATGCCGAGGCTTCCGGCTTTGTCGAACTTGGGGTGGTCGTAAAAGTCGTCACTGAGACGGACCCACGCCATAAGTGCCTCCCCCGGTAGTGGTTGGTCGTGTGCTTCAGCGGAAGTCGCTGGCGAGCTGACGCCAGCGGCACTCGGTGGTTGGGGCGTTCTCGGGTGTCCACGTGCCGAGGAGCCATGCGACGGCGGACTCGATCACTTCTCGGCAGTCGATGGGGAGAGGGAAGATGGCGTCCGTGCCGGACTTCTCCTGGGCCCATTCGAGGTACGTGCGCCCCTTGGCCGATGACTTCAGGAAGCCACCGAGGGCTTCGAGGTCGCGCTTTTTGGTGGACATGAACTCTTGGGCAATCCGATAGGCGCGGATGGTGATCTCGTGGGCGTGCGCGCGGGCCATCTCGGGCTCGGAGTGGGCCTTCGAGGTGAACTGCTCGACCTCGGAGGGGATGAACGCGGCCAGGTAGACGCGCGCGTCGTTCAGGTCTTCGAGGTCCTGTGCGTGCATCCGGCCAGGGATGACGGGGAGGTGATCATCAACCGTGGAGTCCTCGACCCAAGCAAACCCTTCGGCCGCGGCGACGATCTCTCGGTAGCTGTATCCCTGGGCGAGAGCCGCGTCGACCTGTTCGGCGAGGTCTTTGTAGAACTCACGCGAGGTTTCCCGCTGCGAGGCCGCGGCGATGGCCGCTCCCATGTGGACGTAGTCCTCGTAGGTGAATTCGTCCTCGTCGGTGACACGGGCCCGCTTGTCCCGGATGTTGTGCTCGGGGTTCTCGATGCGGATGGCGCGCTTCTCGGCGGCGAGGACGTTGTCGCGGTCGTCGTACCAGTCGATGGCGATGCCGCGGACGTCTTCCCACCAGTGCTTCTCTTTGGCGTGTTCGGTGAAGCGCCGGCCGGGGGCGTTGGTGATGCCGGTGTAGAGGAGTTGGCCGCGGTCGTTGTAGAAGCGGTAGAGCGCGTGTTTCTCCACGTCCCCTCCTGGGGGTGTCGTTCTGGTCTGTTCTGGCGCCCGTCCGCGGCCTGCTCGCGGTCCCCGGCTGCCCTATGGGTCCGGTCGGGCTGGGGGTTAGGTGGTGGGCGTTGCCGTGGCGCGGAGAGCGGCGAGCATCCCGTCAGCGAGGTCCGCCTTCGCGACGACCACGGACTCGTTGGCCGTGATGGAGTCCAGGACCCCACGCAGCCGGTCCACTTCAGCAAGGAGTGCTGCGAGGTCGCGCGGAGCGTGCGCGATCAGGTCCGCGACGTGCTCCCCGTAGTCGGCCACGGTCGCAAGGTGCCCGGCCTGCGGGTGGTCGGTGGCGTAGGAGACGGTCCAGCCGTCGTCGGAGTCGTCGTAGCTCCAGTCGGTGCCGAAGTGCGCGACGAGGGCGAGGCGTTCACGGATGGCGTCGGTGTCTGTGGTCATGGCGCTCTTGGTGCTCACGGTGTCTCCTAGGCGTCTTCGTGGTCGGGCTGGATCTCGTAGGGGTTCATCGGGCCTCCGGTGCGGTGGTGGCCTTCCGCAGCCGCCTGTTCTCCGCCTTCAGTCGTCGCACCTTCTTCTCCAGCTCCTCGCAGTCCTGGAGGGCCTCCCAGTGCCTGGAGGCGAGGAAGCGGACCAGCTCACCCACCGCCCACTCGGACGCCTTGTCGATCTCCGAGCGGGACGGCGGCATCGGTGGGGCTTCGGGTACGCGCCCGGACACGAGGCCGGCGCCGATGGCGTCGCGGACCTTGGCCCTGAGGGTGCGCTTCTCGTCTGGGGTGATGTCCACCGGGTCTCCTTCGTTTCGGTACGGTGGTCGCGGGCCCCGGGAGCTACGACCTTCCGGGGCCTCTGTCGTGTCAGGTGGTCGCCATCAGGCGGGTTTCGGAGCACCGGTCGCAGTGCTCCTCGCGGACCCCAGCGGCCCTGTCGGACCGCCCGGACCACCACTCGTGGCCCTCGCGGGCGCACTTCCGACGGGCGGTGTCGGTCGCGCAGAGCAGCACCTCGCCGTCGAAGGACCACCCCCACTCGGCGACGAGCTTGGCGATGGCCTCCTCGGCGGTGGCGTAGTGCGGGACGTAGTCGGCTTCAGCCCACGGCTCGCAGTCGGGGGTGTCGCAGTCGGCGACGAAGCAGGTGATCGGGCGGATCACTCGGGCACCTCGTCGGCATAGCGGGGCGCCCACTCGGGGCAGCCCGTGACGGGCAGGGCGTCGATCTCCAGGAGGCCGGCGAAGCACCGCGGCTGCGGCGGCAGGTCGACTTCGGGGTCCTGGTCGTAGTTCCAGCAGGTCTTGCAGCCGCGGTTGTCGGGGTTGCGCCAGCAGCGGCCGATGTGGGCGACGGCGGCGGCCTGCTTGGCGTGGCCGCGAGAGCAGTGCGGGCACACGTAGCGGGTGACTCGGATTTCGCGGGGGGCGGTCTTCATGCGGTCTCCTTGTGGTTGGCTGGTGGCACGGGACGCCCCTGCTTGGTACGGGGGCGTCCCGTCGTGCTTGCGGGTCAGGCGTCGACGCGGACCAGGGGCCCGTAGAGGCTGTTGACGAAGCGGAAGCTCATCTCGGAGTCGCCGTAGCGGACGGCGCTGTGCGCCTTGCGGACGTAGTCCTTGCGCAGGACGTCCTTCCACAGGTCGCCGCTGGCGTCGAGGTAGTAGGGGTAGCGGTCGGCGTCCCAGTCCTCATTGGTGCGGTCGATGTCTCGGAGGGCGGCGACCTGCTGTTCGGGGGTGGGCATGCTTGCGGCGGCGATGCGGGCGGCGGTGTTGTCGGTGCTCATGTCGTGGCTCCTTGGGGGTTCGGTGCTGCGGTCAGTTGATGACGGTGACGGTCTCGGAGACCTTGATGCCGATGGACTCGAAGAACGCCTTCGCCTTCTCGGGGGTGTCCGCTTCGGCGGCGGTCGGGGTGGCCTTGCGGACCTTGGGCTGCCAGCAGGCGCACGCTCGGGTGGCGGGGTCGATTTCGGTGTCGCAGTACCGGCAGCAGAGCGTGTTGCCGAGCGGGTACCCGCCGCGGAGCCCGGAAGCGATGAGGCGTCGGCGGGCGGCGAAGTAGCCGCCGAGGCTGCTGTCGGCGAAGCTGATGACGGCCATGCGGCCCTCCTTCGTTCGGCTGGGCTGCTGCCCTGCTGATGACTCGACTCTAGGTTGCGGAAGCGACTTCCGCAAGCCTATTCCGGAAACGACTTCCGGAAGCTATCCTCATGAGTGTGGGACACTCTCCTCATGCGAAAGGACGACACCGTGGAAGCCCTCCGTGAAGCCGTCAAGCTCCGCCAGGAGCACGACGAAGGCGCTGCCAAAGCCCGCAAGGACATCGATCGCCTTGTCCTGGAGCTGCTGCAACAGGACCCGACGCGGGACCGTGAAGAGCTCGCTGAGATTGCTGGGCTGAGTGACCGCACGGTCCGCGCGATCGCGAAGGCCGGCGGGATTCCGCCCTTGAAGCCGGGTGGCGTGGGCCGCCGCGTCACGAAGGGCTGACCTGTTCTGCCCATCAACCCGCCGCCGTGCGGGCTTTTCGGCGTGCCTCACGGCCACAGCCCGTCGGTGCGCGCCATCTTCACGAGCCCGGCGGCCTTGGGGTGGTTCTCGGCTTCGAGCATGAGAACCAGCTCCCGCGCGAATCGCTCCCGCACCGCCTGGTCGTGCTCGGCATCGGGGTCACGCTGAGACGTGGTCGCGGGGGCGCGGAACGGGTCGTAGGTGTGGGTCATGCCGTCACCTCGAACGGCAGGGCGGGCTGCGCGTCGATCTCTGACAGCCGCTTCGCGGCCAACTCCGCGTACTCCTCAGAGGCCTCCACCCCGATCGAGCGCCGGCCCGACTCCCGGGCGGCCACCAGGGTGGAGCCGGACCCGGCGAACGGGTCGAGCACCAGGCCGCCCAGCGGGCACGAGTACGCGACCAGGTGCTCCAGTAGGCCCTTGACCGGCTTCTCTGTCGGGTGGACCGCGGACCCGTGCATCGAGCGGGCATACAACACCGACCGAACCAAGATCGTCCCGTCCCTCACATCCACCGACGCCCTCTGCGCCCCGTGGTGCTTGGGGTCTCGCCCTGCCCGGAGAACACCGCGTCGAGGCTCTCCGCCCGCGATGCGTGGCACAGCGTGGTGCACGTCCGCCCAAGCCCCCTGATACCAGTGCGTGACGGTCTCATGCACTCGCTTGAACCGGTCCGACGCGAACCCGCTGCCGTTGTGCTTCTCCCACACCACGTCTTGAGCGAACTTCCACCCGGCTTCGGTGAATTCGTGCCAGCGGGGCCCGAACACGCGCCAGCTCCCGAAGCACCACAACGCAGGGGCGGTCGCGGCGGCCACTTCGAGCCATCCCGCGGGCCACCGGTCCCAGGCGAGGGAAGTCTCCCCGTAGGGCGGGTCCGTGATGACGGCGTCCGCGGTCAGGTCGAGTGCGGGGAGCACCTCGCGGGAGTCGCCGAGGTAAAGGGTGGTGTGGGAGTCGGTGTAGTAGGGGGTCATGCCGCCCTCCCCTGCCACACCCGAACGGGGTGGCTGTGCGTGCGCGGGTCCGTCGAGGCGACGTAGTCAACCGGGCGGATCAGGCCCCGCCGCGCCGCCTCCCGAAAACGCCCTCCGATCGCCGCCGGACGCAGGCCTTCAGGAAGCTGCGACCTGATGGAGTTCGCGGAGAACCGCTCCCCCGTCGCCGCGTGCTGGGCGATGAGCCGGTCGAGCTGGTCGATGGCGGACGGTGCCGAGGCGGCGGTTGCCCGTGCCATGCCCTCCTCGGCGAGGGCGTCCGCGATGGTGAGCTGGGTGGTCATGTCCCCTCCTTGGGGTGGGGCCCGCCGTGCCTATGGCGATCCGAAGACACGGCGGGCGGTCTGGGGTCAGGCGGCGGCGCGGTCGGATTCCAGACGCCGGCGCCACTCACGGGCAGCGGCGGAGATCAGCGGGGACCGGTCGCCCTCGGCCTTGTAGGCGGTGGAGCAGCGGCGCAGCTCCTCGTCGTCCATGGCGTCCACGCGGCGGGACAGCTCCGCGGCGAGGTCCGCTTCGGACAGGTCGATGAGGTCGTCATCCCACGCGAGCGGGGGAAGCCACCCGCGCTGCTCGGCGGCGCGGCGGGCCAAAGTTGACGACACCGACGCCGGGGGCGTGCGATTCCAGTACTGGTCATAAAGCCGCTGAATCTTCGCCGCCGTGCGTGCCGCAACGCCGCTGTCGCCACGCACAGCCCCGTGCAGATCCCCCGGGACCATCCCGATCTGCCGGGCCTGCCACACGATCGACCAACCCAGTACCGCGAGCGCCTGACAGCGCCGTCGGGTACCGGAGGCGTCGATGCGCGACAAGGTGTCGGGAGGTGCCGTCGGAACGGGCACGCTGAGGATGCTCTGGGCCCTCTGCTGTGAGATCCGGCGGGAGGGCGGGTAGCCGTTCATCGAGTACAGGAGCCGGTTCACGGCCATGTAGCTCACCCCGGACGCCTCACTGATTCCGGCGAGGCCAAGGCCAGCGTCGAGAAGAGCACGGGCATGAGCACGGGCAGGATCGGCGTCAACGAGGTCGGTGGTGGGGCGCCCGTAAGCGCGCTGGCGGCGGTAGTGGTCGACGCTTTGGCGCTGAGCCTCAATGCACTCGGGGCGTCGGCACCCGCCCTTGTAGCAGGACGGGGTTCCGTGGGTGCGTGCCATTACGCAACCTCCTTGACGCGCCGCTGGCGGTTGCGTCGCTCGGCGATGCGTTCGTCAGCGGTCATGCCGCCCCATACGCCGTGCTGGCCGACGGGGCCGGGTTCGAGTGCGTAGTCCAGGCAGGTGGTGCGGACGGTGCACGTGCCGCAGATGGTTTTGGCGCGCTCCTCGCGAATCTCCCGATCGGCCTTGCGTTCCCCGTGCTGCCCGAAGAACAGTTCCAGGGGCTCGTCGGCGCAGCGGCCGAACGTCTGCCAGCGCAGGTGGGAGGCGTCAGCGACGAGAGGCATGCCCTTGGGTGCGGTGCGGATGTGCTTCACCGGGTCACCTCCGAGTCGCCTCCGAGCGTCCACGTCGGCCACAAGACCTTGTCCAGGCGAGCGACCTGAGCGGCAGGCAGATCCACCACCGGATGCCCCAGCGCCTGCATCCCGGCGGCGCGCAGCCACCACGCGTCGACCTGGTTGTCGTCGGCGATGTCCAGGCCCGTCCGCTTGTACAGGGCCATGCGCATGTCGGGCTTGGTCGCGTTGCCCTTGCCAGTGGCGAACGCCTTGAGGGTCGCTGGGGTAATAAGGGCATAGGGCATCAGGCGGCTGACCAGCTCCGCCCGGACGGCTCCGTGGACCATGCCGAGGATGGCCAGTGCGTTGGCTCGGACCGGAGGCAGGTCCTCAATGACGACAAGGTGTCGTTCGCCCTCGAACATGGCCAGGGTGATGCTGGCTTCCGCGACGGCGGCGGCGATCTCGGGGAGTCGTCGGTCGCCCTTCTGCTTGGGATTGATGGTGCTGGTTTTGGCTTCGGGCGTGCAGATTCCGGTGGCGGAGATGCTGAGGTCGGCTCCGGTGACCCTTGGTGGGGCGTCGGTGTAGGAAGTGACGGTCACGGTGTGCTCCTGCGTGTGGGGTGGGCCGCCCCGTGCCCCCGCATCGGGGCGGCCCAAGGGGGTGGTCAGAGGGAGTCGAGCGCAGCGCGGATCTTGTCGGCGCCGTGGATCTTCACCAGGTCGGAGACCATCTCCGGCATGCCGGGCGCGCCTTCGGGGAGGTCACCGCCGAGCTGGACGATCGCGACAGCCATCGCTTGGTGCCAGCGGACGACACGGCGATAGTCGGCCTCCGCGGCGGCGCAGCTCGCCCTCAGCTCGGCGACGTCGACGGTCTCCTCCAGGAGTGCTTCGGCGAGCTCGGTGTGCTCGCCGCAGGGAAGGCGAAGCGCGACGTCGCGTCCGTCGGTGGTGGTGCACAGCACCCACGCGCCGTCCTCCTCGACCACGACGGACTTCGTCCAGCGGGCGGACACGGCGGGGACCCCGTCGAGCGCGGCCTCAGCGGCAGCGATCGACCCGGGGAACACCTCCTCGTCGCCGTGGAGGTCGGGGCGGTTAGTCAGCGTCAGGTCGCGGATCGCCTCGGTCGGGGTGTACGGGGTGCCGGGTGCGTCGCTCGCGGCCCGCATCGCCGCTTCCCGCATGTCCTCGACGCCCTGCGAGTAGGACCGGGCCAACTCGGCGCGGAGCCGCTCGATCTCCTCGGCCAGCTCTTCCGGGGTCTCGTACACGGCGGGGGTCGTCTCGTCCTGTATGTCGGCGTAGAACTCGGCCATCGGGGGCTCTGGGGTTGCCGCGGGGTCGGAGGTCTCGTCGTCGTGCACGAGGGTGAGCGGCCCGTACTGGGACAGCACGTGGTCGTAAGAGCGAATGCAGCCGCTCTCGTCCACCAGGTCATCGCCGAACGTGCCGGGTACGGTCTCCCAGATGTCGCCTCCGGCGTCGCGGTACCGCTCGGGCCTGGTGATCTTCTGCTCGGGGGTCATCGCTTGCTCCTTCGGGGGGTCTTGATGCGGATCGTGTGGGCGCCGACCTGCTGGTCAGGCCAATGCCGTGTGCCCTCCTGCGAACCAGCGCACTGCGGGTCCTCTGCGAGCCGGGCCCGGTCCGACGCCCAGTGGCGGGGCAGACGGTCGTCCGACCGGACCGTGAGCGTCTGCCCGCACACCGGGCACTGCGCGGCGGTCACCGGTCGCCCCCGATCGGGTGCAGCGGGGACAGCTCGGACCCGGGGTGGCGGCGGATCCACTCGTGGGAGCCGCCGAACGTGGAGTAGCGGATGCCGTGGCCGACGCGAGGCTGGTCGCAGAACCCACACGGGCCATCCGCGCGCGTCGCCAGCTTCGGGGCGGAGGCAGGCACCAGCTGGATCGGGCGCTGGCGGAGCAGAGTGACCATCTGCGCAGGGGATGGCCTCATCACGCACCGCCATTCGCGATGGCCAACAGCACGTCTGTGGGGCACTCCCGCTCTGGGGCGCAAGGGCACATGAGGTCTTTGCCAGCCAGTTCGGTGCGGGCCTGTGCCACGAATCGTGGGTCCCTCGCCAGCTCCCTCAGGTCGGCCACCCACAGGTCCGAAACGAGCCACAGGGCCTCGCGCGCCCGGCCGATCCCGGTCTTGACGGTGCGCCCTGCGGCGTCGATGACCCGGAACCGCAGGTCCTCCCTGACTACCGGGCGGTTGATGTCGGTCGGGAAGTAGCTCTTGACCTGGTAGGGGGATCCCCACGCCGACTTCTTGCCGACCCAGAGAGTGTTCTCCGGCATCCGGAACTTTCGGCCTTTCCGGTGGGTGTCCAGCGAACCCTGAACGCGTGCGGGTGTCCTCATGACTCGGCCTCCCACTCCGCGCGCGCGGTGGCGTCCTCGTCGGGCGTCGTCTCCACACCCCACGGGTCGGCTTCGACGATCTCGGCGTCCACGACCTTGGGCTCCTCGCGCAGACGCTTCTCCTCGACCAGTGCGTCGATGACCTTCTCTGCCTCCGCGGCCGTCAGCAGCGTCGTCATCGGCACTTCGCGGCCCGTCGCCGCGGCGTACAAGGCCAGGCCGTCGTCCTTGTCGAACTTCAGGTCGCGAACGCGTCCGGCGATCTCGGTCTTCTGCTCGCGGGTGATCATCGGCTCCGACGAGGGCGTGTACATCGCGACCTGCTTGGCAGCATCGGCGGTCTGGATCGACTCCCCCGCCTGCCCCACGCCCGGCTCGACCTCGACGGTCTCCCGCTCGGTCTCCTCCGGCGTGTAGATCCCGGACAGGTCCTGCGGGAACGCAGCCTTCAGAGCGAGTGCCTCGGCGACCTTGCTGATCATGTGCGCGGGCTTCGACGCCCACAGGGCCATCAGTTCGCCGCCCTTCTTCCGGGCGGCGTACTCATCGAACAGCGCCACCGACACCGTGGGCTCGCGAAACCCCTGCTTGTACACCCCACACCGGGCAGCGACCGGCGGGTTCTTGCGGTCGAGCCACACGTCCCGCCACACGCCGTCCTCGCCGCACCAGCTGATCGGGGTGCGACCCTCGTACCGGCCGGTGCGCTCCGCGATGACCCGAAGGCCGTCGATTCCGGCCTGGATCGTGTACTTGTAGGTCTCCTCGCGGGTGCGGGGGTTCCACTCCTTGCGGCCGATCATGTAGATCTGCCGGGCGAACGGGTCCAGGCCCGTCCTCTGGGCGTAGTGCAGGAACACGATCTGGTCGCCCTGCGGGGCGTCCGCGATGCCGATCTGGCTGAGTGCGGCCTGCTGCTGCCCGGTCCACTCGGTCTGGTGGGGGTCGAGTGCGAGGGCGCCGACGGTGGACACGGCGATCTCGGTCGTGGTGGTCATCAGGCGGCCTCTTCCTGCTGGTCTTGCGTGTTCGTGGGGGCGGGCATGTTGGGAAGCTTGCGGCCGGCGACCAGGTACGGGTCGCCGTCTCCGCGGGACTGCCGGTTCGCGATGGTGATGCCGAGGTAGCGGGCGCGCTTGGCGTCGCCCATGCGGTCTGCGAGGACGGTGCGCTCGTACTGCTCGCGCTCCTCCGCCTGCTTGAGCGCGTTCTTCGCGGAGCAGTACGCAGCCGCTTCGGCGTAGGTCAGTTCGACGTCGCCGCCGTTGATGCGCGGGTGGAGCTGGCGCACGGTCTCGTAGGTGTTCTTCGCGCCGTCGAAGTTGGGCGGCGTCTGGAACATGAGCGAGTCGAGGAACTCTTCGGCGCGGAACCGCAGGATCGCCCCGGCGGTGTCGTCGTGGCGGACCGTGTAGTGCCGGAACTCCAGGCGGGCGGTCAGAACGGCGACGTGAGCGACAGGAAGACCGAGCGTGTCCATGTACCACTGGATCTGCGTCCGGTAGTAGAGGGGGATCTCGTCGGTGCCGGAGTGGCCCCACGTCTCCGCGTCGTCCTGTCCGTCGGTCTTGATCTCCAGGACTCCGATGACCGTGCCGTCCTTGACGATCAGCCCGTCCGGGTTGGCGAGCTGATAGTCGCGTTCGGCGTGGGTGTACGTGCCGCCCGTGACAACCTCGTACTCCGGGTTCTGGTCGGCCCACCAGCGGCGGATGCCGTCCTCCAGGTAGTGGCCCCGGGACTGGGCGTCCGTCGTCTCGCTGTCGGTGACGAGCCCGGCCTTGAGGTGCCACAGCCGGTACGGAGACACCCACGGGGAACGTCCGAGGACAGCAGCCATGTCGGACCCGCCGAGTCGGGTGGCGCGGGCGGCGTGCCACTCGGGCGACCCGGCAGGCCACGATCCGAGGAGACGGCCGGTGGGGGTTTCGAGAACGGTCACTGGTCTTCTCCCCTCGCGATGCGGGCGGCGGTCCTGTACGCGTGCCGCATCGCGGCGACGGCGCGGCCTTCGGGGGTGTCGGCGTCCTCGGGGAACAGCGACTCGGGATACGCCTCGGTCAAAACCTCGATGTCGCGGGCGACCCGCTGGCGAATCACGCGCTCAATCAGCTCGGACTCGCTCTCCATGGGGTCTCCGCTCTCCAGCCGCGTGAGGGCGTCATGGATGCGGCGCTTGACCCTGTTGCTGATCTCGTGGGTGCCACGCTCCAAGTTGCTGACCGTGTTCCGGGAGATATCGGCCATGTCCGCGAGCTGGGCTTGTCCAACCGTTGGCGTCAGTGCCGTGCGCCGGGCCTTCACTTCCTCGCCGAACGTCAGGGCGGGGATCGCTTCGTCGGTCACCACTGCACCTCCTCGTCGGAGTCGATCGGGAACGGGTGGTCGGCGCGGATGATGTCGCGGTCGGGGAGTTCGGCAGCGGCAATGTCGCGGGCCGCGAGTGCCTCCATGGCCGGGTCGATCACCGCAGGCTCCGGGTCGGTGTCGAGGAGGGCGATCTTCCACAGGTCATCGGCGGGGTGACCGCCGCCCCACAGGTCGGTCATGAACGCGACGAAGACGTGGTCATTCATCGGCCTGCCTCGCATCCCTTGTCGTGCGCGACCGCGTGCTCCGTGGTCTGCGCGGGGTCGATGAACGCCTCGAAACGGACGCCACACCGGACGTGCCGGTAGCCGAGGTGGTCCTCGTCCCACACCCACCGGCGCTCGGTCTGAGCGGTGGGAAGCGTCGCGTGGTAACGGGCTTCAGCGGCGGCCTCACTACGGTGCTCACGCACCCGGCGGCGGGCCTCAGCGGCAGCGGCTTCCTGAGTCATCACGCCACCTGCACAGACGCCGCGACAGTCACACCCGAACGGTCGTAGTCGTGAACGGTCACCGACATCAGCCACCCGCCGGCGCGGCACGGCAGCGGCGACACCGGCGCGTCCATGGCGCCCGCGAACGCGTCGATGAACTCACGGCGGGCCGCCTGGTCAGCGGAAGTGGAGAGAGACACGTACACGAGGGGGGCGCCACAGTGGCGGTTGTTCACGGACACGACCAAGTCGCGGTGGAACTGCCACTCGCCGAGCTCGGCTGCGACCTGCTGTGCGAGGTCGAGGATGCGCGTCGCGCTGATGGTAAGGGTGTCGGTAAGGTGTTTCACGGCACTGTCCTTTCGTTGAGGTTCTGGTGCCTTCGCCCTCGCCGGGACCGCAGATCCGGGCGGGGGCATCTTGCGTTCAGGGGGTCAGGCCGTGCGGCCCCGACGATTCGGGCCACGTGCACCCGACTTGGGCTTCAGCTGAGTCACGGTCGCGATGTCGGCCGGACGGGGCTTGCGCCGCGACTTCGGCTCCTCCGCGTGGAGCGCGATGATCTGCTCCACCTGCTCCTCGGTGAACCGGATGTAGCGGGGGCCGAGCCGTGTGCAGGGAATCTCTCCGGACTGGCACTTGCTCTGGAGCCACCGGGCTTTGATGCCGAGCCGGTCGGCGACTTCCTCTCGGGTGAGCAGGCGCTTCGCGCTCATGCCGCGTCTCCTTCTTCGAGCAGGTCTTCGTCAGAGGCGCCGAGCGTGCCCTTGATCCGGTCGTAGACCTCTCCGGAGCACTGCCACCGGCCGGTCTCGATGCCGTAGATGTGCCATCTGCTGCATTCGGCCTGCTCAGCGAGCGCGGCGACCGACATGCGAGCTCTCTCGCGGATGCTTCGGAGCTTGGCTCCGTCGACTGTCTGACTGAGCATGGCTCCAACGTACATGTACTTTGTAGCAAATTGGAGTCCTACTGATCAGTAACATTGGATTACTTGGGATCAGATGCACGTGCAGAAGCCACCCGATAGCAAGCTGTAGCCACCAGGGGGTAGGCAAGGCTCCCCTCAAAGTGCCAGTATCACGGGGTCAACCTTGGAGTACATTGGAGAAGTTTGTAGTGTGGACACTATGACTGACCAGCGCAAACAACTAGGCAATCTCATCGACGACCACATACTTGCCTCCGGGAAGGAGTATCGGACCGTCGCAGCAGAAGCAGGCGTCAGTGTCGAAACCCTCGGCAAAGCCCGTCGCGGCGAAAAGATCAACGCTCGCAGCCTGCGCAAGATCGAGTCCGCCCTCGGGTGGGCGTCGGGGGCCAGCGACCACATCCTCGCGGGCACCACACCGCCGACCAGTACAGACCCCGGCCCGCTCAGGGTGCCGCGCGGGGGCCGCCCCCCTATAGAGGACACCGATCCTGAGCTTCGTCTTGAAGGCAAAGCTCCGCTCCGCGACGGCGAGGTCCTTGAGGCGTGGGTGCGTGACGATGGCCAGTGGCACTACCACTACGCCGCAGAAGATCTCGATCTGCGCACAGCCTTCGAGGCGGGGCTTCCTCTTGAAGACGCCGTTCGCAAGCTGCGGGCGATGGCGGCAATTCACCGATCCGACATGTGAACCGGCTGACCTCGGTCAACGTCTTACGACTAGCGGCACACGACTCCCATGGGTGCCGCTCTTTCCCATGCCCCATATCACCACTCAGGGCGTTTTGCCTGGTCAGACTAGGTAAAATCTATCCCACGGCGGCGGCTGCGACTTTACCTTCACCCCTCCTGTCCCATACCGTGCCTTAACGGCCAAAAGGCCAGCAGCTCCGACCTCTTCCCCCGGGGCCCTTCTCGACAACGACGTGAGGATGGTCCGGATGTACACCCTGCCCGACCCGCCCGATGACCCTACGATCCCCTTCAGTGTCCAGGTCGTAGACCTGACTGACTCCGGTGCCCTGGCCTCGCTCGCTGAGACCGCAGACGGGCTCACGTGGTCCATCCAGGACCACGCTCCTATCGCACGGACGTCCGTCGAGGCCGTGCACACCCTCCCTGCCCCCGCACTGCTCGCCCTCTGTATCGCCTTCGGCATCTACGCCCCTCTGGACGCGATCCGACGCGACCCCGTCGGGCTCCTCGGAGAGCTCGCGAAAAGGCTCGCCACCCCCGAGGTCATCCCGGAGTGTCTCCGACGCTCCGCCCACCGCAGGGCATAGAAAAGCCCCGGCACACCACGGCCGGGGCTTCTTCGCGTCAGGGCTCCCGTGCGTCACTCCAGCAGGGCATCATGGAGACATCCACCCCCGAGGAGAGCGATGTACGCAGAGAAGCTGGTGAAGTCGTGGCGGGCGTGCTGGAAGACCGCCGCCGGCAAGGTGGAGAAGCAGAGCGGATTCCCCACCAAGAAGAAGGCGCTCGACTTCGCCAGAGAGCAGGAAGTCGAAGCCGCCCGCCGCGGCAGTGCGCGCTCCGACGCCTCCCAGCTCCTCGTGCGTGACTGGGTCGACGAGTGGTACCCCTCCCTCGACCTGGAGCTGAACACCCTCCTCGGGTACGAGTCCAGCCTCCGCAACCACATCCTCCCCCGCTGGGGCGAGACGCGGATGCGGGAGCTCGCGAACTCGGATGCGCAGATCAAGGTGTGGGCGAAGTCCTTGCACGACGCCGGGTACACCTACCGGACCGCAACGGGAATCGTCAGCCTCCTCGGCACCCTGTGCTCCGACGCCGTCGACGCAGGACTCATGCACCGCAACCCCGCTGTGGCCCGGCGAGGACGCGGCAAGTACACCTCCCGCCGCGAAGACACCACCCGCCCGGCCACGATCATCGACCCGGCCACCGCGCTCCTCATCGCCGAACGCGCGTCCGTCCTCACGGGCCGAGATGACGAGTTCATCCTCTTGACGACCATGTTCTACACGGGCATGCGCATCTCGGAGACGATGGCTGTTGAGCTGGGGTCCGTCAGTGGTAAATACCGACTCCAGAGGCAGCTCACCCGCGGCCGGAAGACGAAGGTCTTCTACAGCAAGGGGCCGAAGTTCGACTCCAAGAGGGTCATTGACATCCCCGACTTCCTCCTCGACCTGTGGCGGCTCCAGTCCCGCCAGGTTGTCCACCACGATGTGCCCAACGGCGCCCGCTGGTGCCCGTGCGGGGACGAGGTGCCTGAGAGCGAGAGGCACGCCCCAGGCGTTCATCTGTTCGCCGGAGACGTGTGGCACCACTGGGACCAGACTGCGTTCCGGTACCGACTGCTGTACCCGGCGGCGTGGGGGCGTTTCTACCCGGGGATGGCCGGCGAGAGGCCCGTCTACCAGTCACTGCGCGAGGATGGCTCCCTGCCGGGGCCGTTCGACTGGGACAGCTCTCGCGTCGGCGAGGAGCGCGCTGAGGCTGCGGTGGCGTGCTGGGCTCCGATCGCCCCGGACCTGACCCCGCACGGTCTTCGCCACTCACACAAGACCCTCATGGAGGAGCTGGGCACGCCCAAGCCTCTGATGGACGAGCGGATGGGCCACAAGGACCACACGGTGGCGGGTCGGTACTCACACCCCACGGACGTGATGCGGGAACACCTTATGGAGGGGCTGACGTCGTCGTGGGAGGCCGCTCTGGAGAAGCGGCGGGCGATGGGCGTGGAGTCGACGGTGTCCGTGGTCAGGGCCCTCCTGGGGGCATCTTCGGGAGTCCGCTCCAGATCCACTCCAGATCGAAAGCCTCGACTCCAGACTGCATCTCGGGGTAGAGTGGCCTAAAGCCCTTGCTGTACTGGGGTTTTGCGGGATCAGCTTAGGCGACGCGGAGTCGACTGGGACAGTCATTTGTAACTGCCCGAAGCAGTTGTAGAACCCCAGTCCGGGCAGGGCGCTCCGCAGTCTCTCCAGCACCGGCCCCGGCATGACCGACGCCCCGTAGTAGGCCTTGCGCAGGCTGGACAGGTCCCGTCCGCCGAAGTCCGGGTGGTTGGCCATCGCCACCCACAGGGTCGGCGCCGCGAAGAACGCCCCGTGCCGCCCCTCCTCGATCCTGCGCAGCAGGTCCGCCGGGTCGGGCGCCTCCACCAGCGTGTTGGCAGCGCCTACCGCCAGCCACGGCATTAGGAAGACGTGCATCTGGGCGCTGTGGTAGAGCGGCATCGCGTGCAGCGGTGCGTCGTCGGCCCGCAGGTCCAGGCCTGCGACGCACGACAGGTACTCGTGGACCAGCGCCCGGTGGGTCATCATGGCGCCCTTGGGGCGGGAGGTGGTGCCGGATGTGTACAGGAGCTGCACCAGGTCGGTGTCGCCGACCTCCGTGTCGAGCTCGGGCACCGGGCCGTCCAGGCAGTCGGCGAGCAGGGAGCCCGGCCCGTCGCGCAGTTCCAGGACCTGCTCGACCCCGGTCTCCGCGCGCAGGTCGTCGACGGCCGACCGCAGGGCGGGGTCGACCAGGGCGATCGTGCTGCCCGACTGCCCCAGGAGGTAGGCGAGCTCCTCCCCCCGGAGCGCGTAGTTGATCGGTACGTGGACCAGTCCCGACCGGGCACAGGCCAGGAAGCCGATCAGGTAGGCGTCGGAGTTGCGCCCGTAGGCGGCGACGCGGTCCCCCTTGACCGCGCCGAGGCCGAGGAGCCGGGCAGCGGCCCGCGTGACGGCCGCGTCCAGGTCGGCATAGGTCCAGGTGCGGTCGTCGAAGGTCAGCGCGGTGGCGTCGGGCGAGCGGGCCGCGCTGCGGCGGAGGACGCCGTCGACGGTGCTGGATGTCGTTGAACCGTTCATGCCCCTGTTTTTCCGTCGGTCGGTGAGGCCCCGGGGCCTCCGGCACGCCCCATCCTGGAGGGCGGCGGGGGCCGGGGCAACCGTTCGGGGCGTTCCCGGGGGACGGGCCGCGACACGCGCCCCGCGCCGCGGCGCGACTCCCTGTGGGAACCGGCTCCGGCACCGGACCGAGGTCGGGATCGACCGCGTTCGCCCTGCGCTCCCACCCCTGGCTGCGCACCTGGCGCAGGACTCGACGAGGCACACCATGAGGTATCACTGGATCTCGAGACCCGGTTGTCAGGAGACCAGCGCACATGTGCCTACACCCGTTCCCTTCGGCTGTCGCTGCGGTGCTGCACGCGCATTACGCCCAGTCCGGCGTACGTCTTGAGCGGGTTCGGGGCGGTCACAGCACACAGAACTTTCGTGCGGTGAATGACGAAGGCACAAGCCTGTTCGTCAAGGTCTACCCGGACAGCACAGACCTCGGTGCCGAGCGCCGGGCGATCGAGCTGACGCAACGGGCTGGTGAACACGGTGTGCCCACGGCTCTTCCTCGTGTGTCAGTGGACGGCGAGACTCTCACCCGCGTGGGATCGACGGTGCTATCGGTGTGGGAGTGGGTGCACGGGCACACCGAAAGCGGTGGGTTCTCCCCCACACAGCACACCGTGGTGGGTCGAGCCCTGGGCCGGATCCACACCGTGTTCGCCCACCATCAGCTGAGCGGTACCGCCTCCCCGTGGGTACAGGACTGGTACGAACCGGGCCTCGACTCCGTGAGGGAGCGCGCCAGGGCTCTCCTGGAGCTGATCGGAGGCCGCGATCAGCACGAGGAGTTCGACTCTCTCGCCCACACCACGCTCAACGAACGGCTGGGCATGCTGGCGGAGGTTCCCGACCTCTTGGCCGGCGTGCCTCGTGACCTGAACACACAGGTCCTGCACGGCGACTTCACCGCACCGAACCTGCTGTTCGACGGCGACGACCTGGCAGCGGTGGTCGACTTCCGCCCCCCGGTGCCCTACATGCTCGCCTTCGAGCTCGGGCGCATCGCCTTCGACCCACGCACTGTGGCACTGGATGAGCGGTGGATCGACTCGGCCGCCCGGCTCGTAGCCGCGTACCTGGACGCGAACCCGGCTGTGGCCAGGCGTGATGTGTTCGCCTGCGGTCGGGTGGCCCTCATCCAGATGCTGCGGAGTCTGTACGGCGTCGAGCAGCACTACCTGGCGCCGGACCCCGACCAGCAGGGGTTGGACCGGTTCTGGGAACTGCGACAGCAAGCGGCCGAACGTTTGCTGAGGAACCTGGGTGAGGTCGAGTCGATGCTGGGCGGTGTCTGCTCGACGCGTTGACCGCGGCCGGGGCGGTCCCGGTGCGTGCCCGCCCCGGTCTTTGCGTTACAGCCGCTGGGGTGACTGGATGCCGAGCAGGTCCAGGCCTCGCTCCAGCACGGCGGCGGTGTGGGCGGAGAGCGCCAACCGTGACTCGCGCACCGTGCCTCCGGACGTGAGCACCGGGCACTGCTCGTAGAAGCCGCTGAAGGCGGTGGCCGGCTCGAACAGGTACACGGCCAACCGGTGCGGCTGCAAGTACTCCGGAGTGGCGCCCATCGCTTCGGGGAAGCTCGCCAGTTCCCGAGCCAGGCGCCTCTCTGCGGGCTCGACCAGCGTTACGGGTGCGCCCCGGCATCGCTGGGCACGCGCCGACCCTCATCGGGAGTCGCGTAGGGGCGTGTACTCCCCGGGATGTACGCACGCCCTCCGCGGCGGTTCCCGTCCTCCCGGTGGCGCAGCCGGGAAACGACACTCCGGCACGACGACCACGCGGGAGCGGAGCGGGAGAGTGGGTGACGCGTCCACACCACCTCACCAGGAGGCCCGCCATGAGGAACCGCCCCGAGCCGACGCCCACCACCGCGACCCGACGGCTCCAGGTTCTCGTCGCCGTGTGCTCGGCGGTCTTCGTCCTCGGCACGGTGCTCCACGCCTTCACCGTTCTGGACACAGCGCTGGTCGAAGCGATGATGCGGGAGGCCGGAGGGGCGGACCCGGAAGGTGCGGCTCCCGGCTTCACCCTGGGGCTGCGCACCGTGGGCTGCTTCTACGCGGTGGGCAACGCTGTGGGACTCCTCGCCTTGGGGTCCACCTCGGGCGCCGTGTGGTGGATCGTGCTCGCGGTGAACTCCACCCAGGCGCTGGGGTTCGTTCTGATCCCCACAGCGATGTGGACGACCGCGGCCGAGGTCCACGGGCTCCCCGGCCTCCTGCCGACCGCGGTCACCGACGGGGGCGCGGCCGCTCTCGCCCTGGTGATGACCGCTTCCATGGTCCGGCGCCGGACCCTGTGGGGGCGGAGCCGCGCGGACCGGCTTCCGGGCACCGCCGCCCGTCCCGATGTATCGTCCACCCCATGATCCGAGCGGTGTTCGCACGCTTCACCGCACCCGAGCTCCGGGTGTCGGCGGGATGGCGCTCGGTATTCGGCCTGCTGCTCGCGGCCTTCTGCGTCGCCGCCACCCTGAGCACGCCCGCAGCTGCCCCCGTACGCCCTCCGGACGCCCTCGGCCTCGCGCTGCTGGTCGTCCCGTCCCTGGCCGCTGGATGGACGACCGCCGCTCCGCGTGCGGTCCTCACCCTGACATCGTTCGCGGCGGTGGGCTTCTACGCGCTCGGCTACTCCGGAATCTTCGCCCCGGCGCCGGCCACGACCGCCGTCCTGGGCGCGGCCTCGACCGGGTTCGGCATCCAGGCCCTGGCGGCCGGGGCCGCCGTCTGCGTCGGCTCCTTCGTCGCCGGGCTCGCCCACGGGTTGGCTCCGACCACGGCGGCGGTCGGCCCGGGGTGGGTCGCCGGTTGGACGCTCGCGGCCTGTGCCGTGGGAGAGGTGCTGCGGCAACGCCGGCTCCTGCGGGAACAGGAGCGTGCACGAGCTGAGGACGCCGCTCGCCGTGGCGCCGAGCGCGAACGCCTGCGCATCGCCCGCGAACTGCACGACTCCCTGACGCACAGCATCTCCGTCATCAACGTGCAGGCGTCCGTGACCGCGCACCTCCTCGACCGGGACCCCGGCCGCGTTCCCGCCGCCCTCGACACCATCCGCGCTGCGAGCGCCGACGCCCTCCGGGAACTGCGCTCCACCGTGGAGGTGTTGCGACGGATCGACCCTGACGGCGCTCCGGGGACGGAGCCCGCTCCGGGCCTGTCCCGACTGCCGCTCCTGGCCACACGCTCCCAGGCCGCCGGTTTGGAGGTCGAGGTGGCCGACGGGCTCGGCAGGGCGCCGCTCGCGCCGGAGGTGGACCGGGCGGCCTACCGCGTGGTCCAGGAGGCCCTGGCCAACGCCGCCCGGCACGCCCCCGGGTCGCGGGTACGGGTCGAGGTCGCCCGGGACCCGCACGCCCTCCGTGTCACCGTCACCAACGGCCCCGCCGGGTCTGCGCCGTCCTCGGGGACGTGGGCAGGTCTGGATCCGCCCTGGGCCGTACCCGCGCCGGGCGGCGGGACGGGGCTGGTCGGCATGCGCGAGCGCGTCGACGCACTCGGCGGGGAGCTGAGCGCCGGTCCCCACCGCGGGGGCTTCTGCGTCCACGCCGTTCTGCCCGACCCCGGACACAAGGAGACCTCCGCATGACCATCCGTGTCCTGCTGGCCGACGACCAGCCGCTCATCCGCGCGGGCTTCGCCGCGCTCTTGGACTCCGAACCGGACATCGAGGTGGTCGGCGCCGCCGCCGACGGGACCGAGGCCGTGGCCCTGACCATCCGGCTCGTTCCCGATGTCGTGCTCATGGACGTCCAGATGCCCGGCACCGGGGGCATCGAGGCCACCCGTGGGATCGCGGCGGACCCCGGTCTCGCCGGGGTGCGTGTCGTCATCCTCACCAACTACGCGCTGGACGCCTACGTCTTCGAGGCCCTGCGCGCGGGGGCGTGCGGTTTCCTCCTCAAGGACACCGAGCCGACCGAACTGCTGCGCTCGGTGCGTGTGGCGGTCGAGGGTCAGGCGCTGCTGTCCCCGGAGATCACCCGCAGGCTCGTGGCCGAGTTCGTCGCCCGCCCTCCCGTTCCCGTGTCCCTCCCCGACCTGGAGGCGCTGACCCGCCGCGAACGCGAGGTCCTCGCCCTCGTCGGGTGCGGTCTGTCCAACACCGAGATCGCCGAGCGGCTGGTCATATCCCCCACGACCGCCAAGACACATGTCAGCCGGGCCATGATCAAACTGGGCGCCCGGGACAGGGCGCAGCTCGTCGTCGCGGCCTACGAGAGCGGTCTGGTCTCCGCGCGCCGCGAGAACCTCTGAGGGACGACTCGGCGAGCACGCCGCGGCGCGACTGCGCGTGACCGGGGGGCGACCGCTTCACCCTTGCCCACAAGCGTCCCGTGGTCATACGTTTTGCGGTGTTCACAAGACACCGGGTGGGAGAAACATGAAGATCCTTGTCGTGGGTGCCGGGGCCGTCGGCGGCTACTTCGGCGCGCGGCTGGTCCAGGCGGGCCGGGACGTCGACTTCCTCGTGCGGCCCGCGCGCGCCGAACTCCTCCGGGAGCGGGGGCTGGTCCTGCGCGGTGTGGACGGCGGCGTGGAGAAGGTCCCCGTGTCCGCGGTGACCGCGGACGGGCTGGGCGCGGACTACGACCTGGTCGTCCTGGCCGTGAAGTCGTACGGGTTCGAGGCGGCGCTCGCGGACGCGGCGCCGGCGGTGGGGCCGGACACCGTGGTCCTGCCGTTCCTCAACGGCATGCGGCACATCGACGCCCTGGTCGAGCGGTTCGGGGCCGACCGGGTGTACGGCGGCGTGGCCATGGTGATGACCCGGTTGGACGGGGACGGCGCGATCGTCGAGGTCGGCAGGATGGGCCGGCTGATCTACGGGCCCCTCTCCGAGCATCCCGTGGCGGCCCCGGCCGACGTGCACGCCGCCCTGGACGCGGGCTCCTACGCGGCCACCCTCACCCGGGCCCCGCTCCAGGAGCTGTGGGACAAGTGGGTGTTCCTGGCGACCCTGGGCGCGTGCACGTGCCTGATGCGCGCGCCGATCGGGGCGGTCAACAGCGCGCCCGGCGGCCAGGAGTTCACGTCCGGGATGTTCGCGGAGGCCATCGCGGTGGCCACGGCCGCCGGGTACCCGCCCGGTCGGGACGCCCGGGAGCGGGCCGACGCGATCATCGCGGACACCACGGCGACGACCACCACCTCGATGTACTGGGACCTGACGCAGGGCAACCCGGTGGAGGCCGACCAGATCGTCGGGGACCTGGTCGCCCGGGGGCGCGAGCTGGGGGTCCCCACCCCGCTGTTCTCGCTGGCCTACACCGCCTTGAGCGCGTACGCGGCCGGACGCGCCTGACCGTTGCCGGACGGCGGGGCGGGCGCCCGCCCCGCCGTCCGGCGCCGACCGGCGGGCCGCCGGCACCGCGTCACAGCGGGGGCAGGGCGGCGTGGCGCAGCGCGCCCACCCACATCTCGTCCCCGGCGAACCGGCCCACCGGGTAGCGCTCCAGCGCGCAGTGGTAGTGCTCGTGCCAGGCGTCGTGCAGGACCACGACCGTGTCCGGGCCCAGGTGCTCGGAGGCCGAGAGCAGGCACCGCCGCCGCATCCGCCCGTCGACGAACACCACGTCGAACGGTGCGCGTCCGGCCGGGTAGTCCACGTAGGCGTCCAGGTCCACCCCGCGGTCCACGGGGTTCTGCGCGGGCCGCAGACGGGTCCGGTTCCAGCAGACCGCCGTGACGCGGCTCGTTCCCGGCAGTCCGGGGACGGTCAGGACGGCGCCGTCGTCGGGGTAGCGCACCTCCGATCCGGGACGTTCGGTGAGCGGGGGCAGCACGTGTTCGTCGAAGAACGCCCTGTCGTACTCCAGGGCCGTCCACTCATGGACCGCCCCGCGCTCCGCGAGCAGGCGTGTGAATTCCACGGTGCTCTGGCCCGACCCCCACTCCAGCACGCGCAGAGGGCCGTGCCGCCGCGCGGCGAACTCCAGGACCGCCAGGAAGAGCTCGCCGTCCCCCCGACTCATCCAGGCATGGGGGCTGCGCGCCTCACGCCAGGCCCCGGGCCGCAGTCCGCTCGTGTCCATCAGTCTCTCCTCGTCGTCCCTCAGGCCAGTACCAGCAGGTCGATCCGGTCCGTCACCGGCTCGAAGACGCCGGTGCGCCGTTCACGTGCGGCCGCGGCGCGCAGCCGCTCCGTGCCGCGCGCGAACTCGGCGTCGCTCAGGCAGCGCAGCATCCCGTCCCCGTCCCGGCGGACCCGGGCCGCCAGCGCGGTGCGGGAGTCGGCGAAGGGCTCCTCCACCGACACCGTCTCCCTGGGTGTGAAACCGGCGTCCGCGAACGCGGTCAGCGCCTCGGTCCGGGACGGCCGCCCGTGCGCGGCGCGCACGCCCTCGGGGAAGAACTTCGCGTAGGCGCGGGTGTGCGCGAACTCCGGGAACGCCTCCCGCACCAGGACCGGCGCCCCCGGCGCGAGGACCCGGCGCACCTCGGCCGCCAGCGCCGCGAGGTCGTCCACGTGGTGCAGCACCCGTGAGAGCCAGGCCGCCGCCCCGGCCCCCGACGCCAGGGGGAGGGCCTGGGCGAGTCCGGCGACGAGGACCGCGTCCGCCCGTCCGGCGCGGGCCAGGGCCGCGGCGTCGGGGTCCACGCCCACGACGGGCCTGCCGCTCCAGCGCGCCAGGGCGTCCGCGCAGGCCCCCGTCCCGCAGCCCACGTCCAGGACCGGGCCCGGACCCAGGTCGTACAGGTGGCGGGCCGCCCGCTCCCACACGGCGGGCAGACCTCCGGTGCGGTCACGGCCCGACGGGCCCCGCGTGCCGGTCACGTGTTCCCCTTCCCGGAGCGGCGTTCCCGTCCCGGACGGCGGACCGGCCCGGGACGGCGCGTCCGCCCGGGACGGGCGCCGCCCCGGGCGTGTACGGTGCGCCCATGGACGCCTCCTCCTGGGACGCCGCCCTCGACGCCTGGCGCCCGCCCGCTCCCCCGGTGTCGGCGCTGGTCCGGGAGGCGGCTCTCCAGACCGCCCTGACCGACGACGCCGACGCCACCGGCTCGCCGTCGTTCGACCGGGCTCGCCAGGCCCTCACCGGCCGCGCCGCGGTGCTCGACGTGGGGTGCGGCGCGGGCCGTGCCTCGGTCGCCCTGGCCGCCGACGCCCCGGGGACCGCGCTGACCGGGGTGGACCCCAGCGCGGCCCTGCTGGAGGCGTTCGCCGCCCGCGCCCGCGGGGCCTCGGTCCCGGTCCGCACGGTCCTGGGCGCCTGGCCGGAGGCGGCCGCGCGCACGCCCCCCGCCGACGTCGTCGTGTGCCACCACGTGCTCTACTACGCCGCCTCCCTCGTGCCGTTCGCCGGCGCGCTCACCGAGCGGGCGCGGCGGCGCGTGGTCGTGGAGATCCCCTGGGAGCACCCCCACGCATGGATGCGCCCCCTGTGGTCGGCGCTGGGCGCACCGGCCCGCCCCGACCCGCCGACCGCCCCGGGGGCGGCGCGCGTCCTGCGCGACCTGGGCCTGCGGGTGCGGATCGAGGAGTGGACCGACGACGCCGATCCCTGGCGCGGTCGGGAGGAGGCCCTGGTGCTCCATGTGTGCGACCGGCTGGGATCGTCCGACGCCGACCGCGTCCGCGCGCTGATGGGCGGGCTCGGCCTGCCCCCGCGCGGCAGGCGCACGGCCACGCTGTGGTGGCCGGCGCCCTGATGCGGCGCGGTTCACCCGCCGGAGATGCACGGCAGGACGTGGATGCGGCTGCCGGGAGGGACCGGGACCTGTGCCAGGCTGCTGCTCCGCAGGTTCTCCTCCTCCAGGAAGACGTTGACGTGGCGGCGGATGCGGCCCTGTTCGTCCCGGATACGCCCGTGCAGCGCCGGGTAGTCCGCCAGCACGCGGGCGAACACCTGCTCGGCGTCGGCGTCGGCGGGCACGTCGATCGACAGTGTTCCCCGGCCGCCCGCGAGATCGCGCAGCACACCGGGGATGAGCATCTGGACGGCCATCGGGGTTCTCCTTCGGTCAGTGGCGCAGGGCGCGCAGGGTCAGGACGTCGGGCAGGTGTTCGGCGACGGTCTCCCACGAGTCGCCGTCGTCGAGGCTGGCGTAGACCTGGCCGCCGCGCGTGCCGAGGTAGACTCCGGCCGGGTCCCCGTCGTCGGTGCTCAGCGCCTCGCGCAGCACCGACGGGTAGAAGTGCTCCTGCGGCAGCCCCTTGACCAGCGCCTCCCATGTGAGCCCCGCGTCTCGGGTGCGGTAGGGGCGGCACCGGGCGTCGGGGGAGATCCTCTCGGTGTCGGCCACCAGCGGGTAGACGTAGAAGGTGCCGGGTCGGCGAGGGTGGGCCACGACCGTGAAGCCGAAGTCCGCGGGCAGGCCCTCGCCCACGGGGGACCACGTCGCCCCCTCGTCGTCGCTGCGGTACACGCCGAAGTGGTTCTGCAGCATCAGCTGCTCCGGCGCGGTCGGCACGCGGGCGATCTTGTGCACGCACTGCCCGTACACCGGGTAGCGCACCGGCAGCGACGTCGACTCGATGCCCTCGTTGGAGGGGTTCCAGGTGCGGCCGCCGTCGTCGCTGCGGTAGACCCCGCCCGCGGCGATGCCGATCGTGAGGCGGTCGGAGTCGTCGGGGTGGGTGAGCACGGTGTGCGTGTACAGGGCCCCGGCCTCGGGGATCCAGTCGATCAGCGCCTGGCGCTGCGGGTGGTCCCACAGCTCGCGGACCAGGTGGAAGCTCTCCCCGCCGTCCTCGGAGCGAAAGAGCGCGGCGGGTTGGGCCCCGGCGTACACCAGGCCGGGGCGGTCCGGGCCCGCAGGGCGGATGTCCCACAGCCGCACGAGGGAGGCGCCGGTGTCGGCGGGGAAGGCGACGGCGGCCTTGGGGCTCTCCTGCCAGGTGGCTCCCAGGTCGTCGGAGCGGAACAGGCCCGGGCCCCAGTGGCCGTGGCTGGTGCCCACCAGGATGCGGGGCGTGCCGGGGCGGGTGTCGACCGTCAGGCAGTGGACGGACTGCATCAGCAGGCGGGGGCCCTCCAGCTCCCAGGGGCTGGTGCCGTCCAGCGTCCGGTGCGCGAGGAACAGCCCTTTGCGGGTGCCGATGACCAGGGTCACCTTCTCCATGGGTCCTGCCTTTCTGCGGGGGGACGGTCGGTGTCGGTCGCGCGGCGGGAACGGCGGTGCCGCGGCGGTCGGGGCACGGCGCGGTCGCGGGGTCAGCGCGCGGCCCGCGGGTGCGGCGCGGCGGCCCGGTCGAGGTGGGCGTGGACGAGGAGCGCGGCCCGGTCCGCGCCTCCGGCGGCGTGGATCCGGGAGCGCATCCGCGCCACCCGCTCCCGTGTCCCCAGGTCGGTCGCCATGAGATCGACCGCGGCGCGCAGTGTCTCGGGGGTGACCCGCTCGGGCGGCAGCCGGACGCCGAGGCCCAGCTCCTCGACCCGGCGCGCTACCGCGTCCTGTTCGGGGGTCTGGGGCACCGCCACGAGGGGCACGCCCGCCGCGAGGGCCTCCATGGTCGAGCCCATGCCCGCGTGGCAGACCATGACCCGCGCCCGGGCGAGCACCGAGGGCTGCGGGACGCGGGCGTGGACCTCCACGTTGGGCGCGGGCCGCCCCAGCTCACCGGGCGACACGCGCTCGCCCACGGCCAGCACCGCGTGCCATCCCGTGCCCCGCACCGCCTCGACGCAGGACCGGTAGAACGCGGGTCGCCGGTTGTAGAGGGTGCCCAGCGCCACCAGGAGGACGGGGCCCGCCTCCGGGGGCGGACGCCACCGCGACCGCGCGCGCCCGCGTGACAGGCACGGGCCGACGAAGGCGAACGCGTCGGGGGAGAAGGTCTCCGACGCCTCGTGGAAGCCGCGGGGCTGGAGGACGAGCGACAGCCGCTCCCGTGGAGCGAGCAGGGCCGCGGCCCGCTCGCGCGCCAGGCCGTGCTCGGCGGCCAGGTCCAGCAGCGCGGAGTCGGGTTCGGCGGGGGGCAGCCCGGCCAGGTCGGGGTAGCGCTCGGCCAGGAGCGGCGCGAGATTGAAGCCCGGGCTCGCCGCGACCCCCGTGAACACCTGGACGCCGGGGACCCCCCACAGCGCGGTGAGCACCCGCGCGGCCGGACCCACCGCGGTGTCGTAGACCACGGCGCGCGGGCGGGGCGACCCCGCTCGGGCCAGCGCCGTCCGGGCCTGCGCCACCCCCTCCCGGGCCAGCATGGCCCTCAGCTCCAGGGCCCGCGCCGCGGTTCGGGGAGCCGGAAGGGCTGCGGGGACGGGCCAGGTGGTCGGGTAGAGGAGCGGGCGTGCACCGCTCGCCCGGACCGCGTCGGCGAACTCGTCCGAGGCCAGGAACTCGACGGGAAGGCCCCGCGCGACGACGCTCTCGGCCAGCGCCAGGGCCGGGGTCATGTGGCCGTGGGCCGGGATGCCGACGAACAGGACCGGTCCGTCCCGCACCCGTCAGCCCTCCGCCGGGGCGTACGGCGGCGCGCCCGCGGTCGTCGTCCGGTGCAGGACCCGGGGCAGCCCCGGCGGCAGGTCGCCGGCGCGGTGCAGCACGCGGGAGTTGTCCCACACCACGACGTCGCCCCGGCGCCAGCGGTGCCGGTGGACGAACCGCTCCCGGGTCGCGTACTCGTGCAGTTCGGCGACGCCGACGGTGACCGGCTTCCCGTCGGGGCGGTGCAGGCTGGCCACGCACAGTTCGTTGAGGTAGAGCGCCGGGGTCCCGGACTCGGGGTGGGCCCGCACCAGCGGGTGGACGGTCGGGGGGTACTTGCGGGCGTACCCCTGTTCCAGCGGGGCGCCGTGGGCGCGGGCGCGGAGCCGGGCCACGGTGTCGTACGAGTGCACCGCCTCGGCCCCGTCGATCACCGGGCGCCACTCATCGCCCAACTCCCGGTAGGCCGCCGTCATGTCGGCGAACAGGGTGTCCCCGCCCTCTTCGGGGACGACGTCTGCCCGCAGGACGGTGTACCGCGTGGGCTCGGGCAGGAACGACCGGTCGGAGTGCCAGTGGGTGTTGCCGACCACGGGGGTGGCCCCGGCGTTGCGGACGACCAGGATGTCGGTGCTCTCCGGGTGGTGGTTGCGCATGTCCGTCACGATCTCCGGGGGACCCAGAAGGCGGGTCAGCGCCACCTGCTCGGTCGGCGCCAACTCCATTCCGCGCATAATGACGACGGAATACGAAAGGAGCGCCTTCTTGACCACGTCACCGTCGCGACCTGCCAGGATCTCGCGATTGTTCCCCACCGCCTCAGCAACGAATCCAGGCCTGATCTCCCTGATTTCCAACGGAAAGCCTCCTTGAATGCCTAGGACTTGGCAAACCTTATATGAGACAGGAAAGAAACCATGGGTCACCGCCCCGACACAAAATTATCACCAGGACCATCCGCCTCTCCACGTGAAAATCCCTGGTCGATATTATTCACTTTCACCACACTGGATCACACGCGTCCTACCGGCATCATTCCGCAGGCCCCGGCCTCCATCGGCCACAGGCAAACAGATGCCCATCACCCGGGGAACCGCCTCGGACGAATTCCCGCGTGAATGGGTAGGGTTTGACCATGAACGCCCCTACCAGACTTCGGTCGGCAACAGAAGGGAAAGAAGTCACCGAAATCGCCCGGCGCGTCGGACAAACGCAGGAAACGCGGTCGTCACGTATTTCCGGGGCGCGTCACGGCACCCGGTAGCCGAGCCGTTCCGCGTGGTCCCGCACGCGGTCGCGCGTCGCCATCGCCGCGAACCGGCGGGCGACCTCCCCGTCGCCGGGCATGACGCGGGGCCTTCTCCCCACCGCTCCGGGACGGTGGATGCGCCGGCCCAGGACCGTGCGGTCGAGGGAGCCCGCGGCCAGGCCCAGGTGCCCCTCCAGCGCGTCCACCGCGTCGGCCCGGTCGGCACCGTCGGCCCCGGCCGACGCCAGCTCCTCGTAGGACAGGCGCAGCAGCCAGGGAGGGTCGGCGCCCTCCGTGTGGAAGGAGTCGACCACCGTGAGCCAGTTGCCCATCGCCTCCGCGGTCAGGCCGGGTGTCCACCGGGGGACCTGTTCCTCCCAGGACAGGAGGGACCTGAGCACGTCGAGGGGGTGTCGGACCAGGTGGACGACGCGCGCCCGGGGGTACAGGTCCACGAACCATTCCGCGAAGGGGCGCCCCAGACGGACCTCCTTGAACCCCCAGCGCGCGCCGGCCCCGCCTCGGGGGACGCCGGCGAACGCGGTGTCGAACCACGCCCGCACGGCGAAGCGGTAGGACTCCTCCGGGGGGAGCACCACGGCGATGAACCCGGGCGGGCCCGCGTGCCCGACCTCCGCCGCGGCCTCGCGCGAGCGGTAGTGGCTGAGCGCCCGCATCGCGAGGTCGGCCTCCCGCAGTGCGAGGATGCCGGGCCCGGGCTCGCCCCACACCCACAGGTCCGGGCCGGAGGAGGCGAGGCGCTGGAGGAGGGTGCTCCCCGATCTCTGGCCGGAGCACAGGAGCAGGACCGGCCCGGGGACGGCCGGGTCCTCCGCCGCCTGCGATCCGTCGCGGGGTGGGGGGTTCGCACGCATGTGCGTGCTCCTTCCCCGTCCCGTCCCACGCGACACACGGGTCGGCGCCCGGGCCGGACGCCGACGTCTCCGGCGCCGGCCCGGCTCCTCCCGCGGCGGCGGGGCCCGGTCAGGCGGCGGCGCGGCGCATGTGGACCAGCGGGAAGGGGCGGCCCTGGCCGTCGACCGGTGAGCGGCCCGTCTCCTCGAACCCCTGGGCGGCGTAGAAGCCGCGGGCGGAGGGGTTCTGCTCGTTGACGTCCAGGGTGAGGACCGGGTGGCGCTCCGCCGCCCAGGCCAGCAGGGCGCGGCCCACGCCGCGGCCCCGGGCGTCGTCGTGGACGAACAGCATGTCGATGTGGTGGCCCTCGAGGCCGATGAAGCCCAGGGGGCGGTCATCGGGGTCCACGGCGACCTGGACGTCGTGGCGGGGCAGGTAGGAGTCCAGGATCCTCGCCTCGTAGTGGTCGACGTCCTCCCGTGTCAGGAAGGCGTGCGTGGCGACGACGGCGCTGCGCCAGATCCCCGCCAGGGCGGGGTGCTCGTCCGCTCCCGTGGACGGGCGCACCAGGACTGTGAGAGAAGAGGGCATACGCGCACCGTACCGGGACCGCCCCCGCACGTCACGGGGTTATCCGCCGCTCGGCGCCGGACCCCGTGGCGGAGCGCACGCGGTGGCGCCGGTGCGGGGGTCTACCCTGGCGGGGTCCCGAAGGCCGGACGGGTTCCCCGTGCCGGCGCCCCACCCCCTGGAGACCCCGACCCCCTGGAGACCCCCATGCCCTTCGGCCGCCTCACCGTCCCCGCCTGTGTCGGGGCGCTCCTCCTGACGGGCGCCTGCGCCGGCACGTCCGGCGCCCCGGCGTCCGGGCCGGACCCGGCTGACGGGCAGGCCCTCGAGGCGTCCCCCGTCCCCGAGGGGCGGGGAGGCGATGTCGCGGACGACGTCAACGGCGACGGCTTCCCGGACCTCCTCTTCCTGAGCTCCTACACCGGGGACGGGGGCGGGGACGGCCTCGAAGGGGACCTGCGCCTGGTGGTCGTTTACGGCTCGCAGAACGGCCCCGAGCCGACGACCCGCGCCGTCTTCGAAGCCGGGGCCGTGGGTGCCGCGGCCTCCGTCGGCGAGGGGAACCGCCTGCGGCCGGGCACCGCCGACCTGGACGGGGACGGCTACGCCGACATCCCCGTGTTGACCGGCTCTCCCCCTGGCAGCCTCGGGGCGACCGTCTCGGCCGGCCGCCCAGGGATCGTCTGGGGCGGACCCACCGGCCCCGACCCGCAGGAGGAGCCCGGCCCGGTGTCGGTTCCCGGCGGCTCCGGCGGGGAACCGGGCTCCGCCGGGGCGGCCCCGACCCCCGGCGACTTCGACGGCGACGGGCACGCGGACCTGGCCGTGGCGGTGGACTCCGCGACCGGCGCGGACACGGCCGAGTTGGTGGTGCTGTACGGCCCGTTCGACCGGGAGGGCGCGCCCGGGCGCACGGCCCGCAGGCCGGTCGACCCCTGGATCGGCGGACTCGTCGCCGCCCCCGTCGGGCCCGGCGGCGGTCCCGCCCCGCTGCTCGTCCGGCACGGCAGCGACGGCGAACAGCCCGCGAACACCCTGCTCGTGACCGGCCCCGGCGACCCCGCGGGGTGGGACGCCCTCGAACTGCTCCCCGGCTCCCTGTCCGCCTTCGGCGACTTCGACGGCGACGGGGAGACCGACGTGGCCGTCGGCGACGACGGGACCCGCAACGACGAGCCCGGCCACGGGACCGAGCCCGCCGAGGTCGACGGCAGGATGAACGTCTACCGCGGCCCCTTCGGCCCGCAGGCCCCCGAGCCCCTCCCCGTGCCCCTGACCCCGACCGAGCGCTCCCTCAGCTACCACCTGCGCACGGTGGCCGCGTGCGACCTGGACGGGGACGGCGCGGACACGCTCGCGGTGGGGCTCGCCGGGCACGGCGTGGACCTGCTGGACGGGGACGGCGGGGAGTTCGCCGCGGCCGGGGACACGCCCCTGGTGCGCAGTGGACCGGAGGACGGGCCGCGGGGCGCCGACTCCCCCGCCGCCCGGACGGCCGAGGTGTTCGCCTGCGCGGACCACGACGCCGACGGGTCCGACGAGCTGGTGCTGGCCTACGACCCGGGCGTGGTCCGCTCCGCCCCGGTCCGCTGGTGGGTCACCGACGGCGGCGCCGACGAGGGTGCGTTCGACAGCGGGGACTTCGGCGGCTGAGGCGGGCCGCGCCCACGGACGGCGGCACGGGCTGGGAGCATGCCCGCATGGCTTCCGCACCCGGCCCCTCGCGGCTCCCCCCGCCCACCGCCCCGCCGCTCCCCCGGCCCGCCCTGATGCTCCAGGAGTGGCGGGACGTCGCCTTCTGGCACTGGCCGCTCCCCCCGGAGGAGGCGGCCCCGCTCCTGCCCCCGGGCACCCGGCCGGACGTCCTGGACGGCGTCACCTACGTCGGGATCGTCGCCTTCCGTGTGGCGCGCACCCGCCTGCCGGGAGGGGTGCCCGGCGGCGGCTACGGCGAGGTCAACGTCCGGCTGTACTCCGTGGATGGCCTCGGGCGCCGGGGGGTGGTCTTCCTGTCGCTGGAGGCCTCCTCCGCGCACACCGTCCTCGCGGGGCGGGCGGCGGCGGGGCTCCCGTACATGTGGTCGGACGTCTCCGTCTCCGCCGACGGGGACGGGGTGGCGTACGCGGCCCGGCGGCGCCTGCCCCGGTTCCCGGGCCAGGCACGGGGCCGCTTCCACCTGCGGGTGGGCGACCCGGTCGACGCCCCGTCCCTCTTCGAGCGGTTCGTGACCGACCGGTGGGGGCTGCACACGCACCACGCGGGACGCACCCGGTGGGTGGCCGCCGCCCATCCGGACTGGCGGCTGTACCGGGCGAGCCCCCTCGGCTGGGACGAGACGCTCCTGGAGCGGGCGGGGGTCGCCCGGCCCCCGGGGGTTCCGAGCGTGCTGTTCTCACCGGGCACGGACACCCGGTTCGCGCCGGGCGGGGCCCTTTCGCGCCACCGGTGACCTCGGTCCGCCCCGCCCCGCCGTGCCACGGCGGGGCCGGGCCGCCCGGTCGGAGGGCGGGGCCGCGAGCCCGGGGGCAGGGCCGCTGGGCGCCCGCGTCCGGGCCGCCGCCCCGGCAGGGGCGGGCGGATCGGCAGGATCGGGCGGAGCGGCCGAGGGCCCGGGCGGCCCGCCGGTGAGGACGGGCCGCAGGGTCACCGCGCGTGCCGGCGGGGCCGGACCGCCCGGGTCAGCAGGCCTCGTAGAGGTAGTCCCCGTGCTCCGGCCCGACCAGGTCCAGGTCGCGCAGGATCATCCGGGAGGGCGCGCCCTCGGCGTCACAGGCCTCGGCGAAGGTCATCCCCGCCTCCTCCAGGGCGTCGGGGTACTCCACCGCGATCACGTCGTCCCCGTAGACCCCGGTGTAGGCGGAGCACTCGCTCCAGACGGCGCAGTCCTCGGCCACGGCGAACTCGAAGCCGACCTCGTCCCTGCCCCGCTGGGTCACCTCGGCCGCGTTCTTCTGCCCGGCGGCCATACCGTGCCCGTTGGCCAGGGCGACCAGCTCGGTGGCCAGCGCCAGGTTGTGGTCCTGGGTCAGCAGGCCCTGCGAGCGCAGGTCGGAGTCGAGGTTGTCGAACTCGACCGCGTCGAAGCCCTTCTCGGCGCAGGTCGCGATGGACTCGGCGAGGATCTCGGCGATGTCGGCCCTCTTGTCCTCGTCGGAGGTGTCCAGGATCCGCTCGGCCGGCCACCCCGGGTCCACGACCGGTTCGCCGGAGGCGTCGCGCAGGATGAGGTCGGGGTGCTCGGTGAGCCACCACTCCAGGTCGCCCGGCTGGGTCTGGAACCCGTTGACGTAGCAGATCGAGTACATGTCCGGCGCGGGTTCGGCCGTGGAGTCGCGGACCACCGTTCCCACCCCGGCGGGGGGCTCGTAGGAGGCGCCGAGCTGGTAGTCGAAGGTGCCCTCGGGGAAGCGCTCGGCGGCCCCGGCCGCGCTCTCGTCGGCGGCGTGGGCCCCGACGGCCTCGGCCTCGGTCTCACCCGGTCCGGCGCAGGCCGAGGCGGTGGTCACGGCGAGGAGGGCCGCGAGGAGTCCGCCGGGGGCCGTTCCCCGGATCCGTCGTGGTGCGGGCATGGGTTGTCCGTTCTCGTCTGGCGGGGGTGTCCGCCGCGTCGTGGTGTCGTGCCGGGGAGTCTCCCCGGGCGGAGTGTGGTGGGCCTCCCGCTCGCGCGTCCAGTGTTCCGCACCGGCCGCCGTCGTGATCTTCCGCACTCGTGTTCGGGCGGCTCGGGGAGGAGCCGGATCCGAAGGGCTCCCCCGGTCCGCCGGGGCGTTCCGGCGAAGGCGCCTCCCGCGCCTGTGACCTGGCCCTGTCCCCGGGGCTCCGCCGGAGGGACGCGGCGCCGGCCGCCCCGGTCCGGCGGCGGCGTGCGGGGAGCGGCTTTACCGCCGGGGAAGTTGAATTTTGAACGAGTTGCAGCACAGTGTATCTTCGCCGTTTCCGAGCGTTATATCCGTTCTGCGTTCGACCCTCCGTGATGCGCTCGGTCCCGCCTCCACCCGACTGCCAGAAGGTTCGCGATGAACAAGACCGGCCCTCCCAGTACCAGCCCGGCGTTGAGCGCCCTCCTCGCGGACGTCCCCGGGGTCGAGAACGTGGTGCTCTGCACGGAGGGGGGCATGGTCCACACCCTGGCCCGGGGCGCCGACCGCCGCGGGGCGGACCAGCTCTCCGCCCTGGGCAGCTTCCTCTTCAGCGGTGCGGGGCGCATCGGCTCGCTGACGCGGTACGGCGCGGTCGACCACGTGGTGATCCGCCTCCGGGGAGGCGGATCGCTGCTCGTGCGCCCGGTCGGCGAGTTCCTGCGGGTCGTGATGCTGACCAGGGCCGACACCCCCCTGCCCCGGGCCGCGGTCGCCCTGGACGGGCTCGTCCGGGAGCTGGAGGGGGCCCTCCCGACCCGCCGGTAGCCCGCGCGCCAGGGGTCGGCGCGCGCCGGTACGGGTCGGGCCCTCCCGGGGCGGCGGCTCCGCCGCCCGACGGACGCGGGCCCGCACCCGACACCCCGGGACCGGCGCACCGCCCCAAGGGAGCCCGGTGTCGGAGGATGTGGCGTGAAGACCCCGGCCACTCACCGACCCACCTGCGACAATGGGCACATGCCGAGTCCGCTGACCCGTGTGCCGCCCCTCGTCCGCGCCCGCGAGGCGGGCGGGTACGCCTACCTCCTGGCGTGGGTCGAGACGCGCGCCGGGCTCCGGGCGCGGATCACCTGGGTGGAGCAGTACCGCGAGGAGCCCTACCAGTGGCGCTGGGAGGTGGCCGAGGTCCCGGCCACGCGGGTGACGCAGATGGCCGGGCAGTCCTACCAGGGGGTCCCCCGCGAGCGGCGCGTGAGCGACTGACCCGCTGCCCCGCCGCCCGCGGACCGTCCCGGGACGCCGCCCCATGGTCTAGAATTCGTACATAAGTTCGATTGTGTCGCTTCTTCCCCACCGGCACCAGGCATGGGCCGAGGCCCGGCACACGGGGAGGGACCGCACATGCGGCACGGCAGCGAGCACACGGACTTCGCCCACCTGGGGGTCGCCTCCTCGTTCTCGGCCCACCACGGCACCTGCCCTCCCGAGCGCCTGGCCGCCCGCGCCGCCGACCTGGGCCAGGACGTCCTCGCCCTCACCGACCGCGACGGCGTGTACGGCATGGTCCGGCACGTCGACGCCTGCCGCCGGGCGGGCATCCGCCCCGTGCTGGGCTGCGACCTCGCGCTGGACTCCCCCGACGGCGGCCGGGTCACCCTCCTGGCCCGGGGCCGCACCGGCTGGGCGACCCTGTGCCGCCTCGTCACCCGCGCCCACGCCCACACGCGTTCCGCCCCCGGGACCGGGCACGGGCCCCCACTGGAGCACGGTCCCGGCCCCTCCGGCCCGCCGCGGGCCCCGGGGGCCCCGGCCCTCCCCCACGCGGCCGTGGCCGGCGACTCCTCGGGCGTGGTCGTGCTCCTGGGCCCGGACTCCGACGTCGGCGAGGCCGTCGCCCGGGAACGCCCCTCCCACGCCCGGCGGCTGCTCGCCCGCTGGAAGGACGCGGCCGAGGTCGCGATCGCCGTGGCCGACCACGGCCTGCCCGGACAGCGGCGCACCGCCCGCGCCCTGCTGGCCCTGGCCGCCGAGACCCGCACCCTCGCCGTGCTCACCAACGCCGTCCGCTACCCCGTGGCGGAGGACGCCGAGGTGGCGCACGTCCTGGACCAGGCCCGGCGGTGGGCTCCCGGCGGCTCCCGGCCGGGGCCCGCCACGGACCGGGCCTACCTCAAGAGCGGCGCGGAGATGCTCGCCGTCGCCGACCGGCTGTGCGGCGGGGACACCGCCCGCGCCCGGCGCCTGATCGCCCACACCGCCGCCCTGGCCTCGTCCTGCGTCCTGGACCCCGCCGCCGACCTCGGCATGGGCGGCCTCCACCTGCCCTCCGTCCCCCACGCGTCCGACCGGCTCCTGCGGGCCTGCGAGGACGGCCTGGTCCGGCTCGGACTGGGGCGCGACCCCCGCGCCCTGCACCGGCTGTCCCAGGAGATGGAGGTCATCGAGAACAAGCGCCTGCCCGCCTACTTCCTGACCGTCGCCGACGCCGCCGCCCGCATCCGCGACAAGGGCATCCGCTGCTCCATCCGAGGTTCGGGCACCGGCAGCCTGGTCAACCACCTGCTGGGCGTCTCCGCCGTCAACCCGCTGGACCACGGGCTGCTGATGGAGAGGTTCCTGGGCCACGGCCGCCCGGGGCTGCCGGACATCGACCTGGACGTGGAGTCCGCCCGCAGGCTGGAGGCCTACGACGCGGTGTTCGGCGCCCACCCGGGCGGGACGGCGTGCGTGTCGATGACGGAGACCTACCGGGCCCGCAGCGCCCTGCGGGAGGTGGGGGCGGCCCTGCGCCTGCCCCCGCTGGAGGTCGACCGGCTCGCCAAGGCCTTCCCCCACCTGAGGGCGAGCGGCATCCGCGAGGCCGCCCGGGAACTGCCCGAGCTGCGGCGCTACGACGGCGCGGGCCTCGACGACCCCGCCACCCAGAACCTGTTCCGGCTGGCGGAGAGGCTGGACGGCCTGCCCCGGCACACGGCCATGCACCCGTGCGGCCTGGTCGTCTCCGACGACTCCCTGCGCGACCGCGTCCCGGTCGAGCCCTCCCCGGCCGGCTACCCCGTGGTCCAGCTGGACAAGAACGGCGTGGAGCGGATGGGGCTCGTCAAACTGGACGTCATCGGGGTGCGCATGCAGTCGGCGCTGGCCCACGCGCGGTCCGAGGTGGAGCGCACCACCGGCCGGGCGCCGGACCTGGAGGCCCTGCCCCGGGACGAGGCGACCTACGCGATGATCGGGGCGTCGCTCACCCTGGGCTGCTTCCAGATCGAGTCGCCCGGCCAGCGCGAGCTCCTCAGCCGCCTGCGCCCCGCGGACATGGCCGACCTGATCGCCGACATCTCCCTGTTCCGCCCCGGGCCGGTCAAGAGCGACATGGTCACCCCCTACCTGTCGGCCCGCGACGGCGCGCCCCCGGCGCGGTCGCTCACCCCGCTCCTGGACGGCGTGCTCGCCGAGACCGGCGGGGTGGTGATCTGGCACGAGCAGATCATCGCCCTCCTGCACGCCATGACCACCTGCGGGCCGGACCGGGCCGAGGCGATGCGCCGGAGGCTCGGCACGGAGCAGGGGCGCGCCGACGTGCGGGAGGAGTTCACCTCCATGGCCTACGACTGCGGGCACGACGAGGAGACAGTGGAACGCGCCTGGGAGGTCGTGGCCTCGTTCGGCTCCTTCGGGTTCTGCAAGGCGCACGCCGCCGCCTTCGCGCTGCCCACCTACCAGTCGGCGTGGCTCAAGCGGCACCACCCGGCCGCCTTCTACGCGGGGATCCTCACCCACGACCCCGGCATGTACCCGCGCCGCGTCCTGGTCGCCGACGCCCGCCGCTTCGGGGTCCCCGTCCTGGGCGTGGACGTCAACCGGTCCGAGCGCCCGTGGCGGGCCGAGCGGGCGCCGGACGGGCGGTGGGGCGTGCGCGCGTCCCTGGCCGACGTCCGGGGCGTCACCGGGGCGGAGGTCGACCGGATCCTGGCGGAGCGGCCGTTCCTGTCGCTGCCGGACGCCGCGGAGCGGGCGCACCTGTCCCGCGAGGCGCTGGACAGCCTGGTGCGGGTGGGTGCCTTCGACGCCCTGTCCGGGGTGGCCGGGGGGCCGGACGCCGTCCCGGGGCCGCGGGCGGGCGGCACGGGCGCGGAACCGCCCGGGGAGGGCGCGGGACAGCGGGGGGCGGGGCCTCCCGACCGCCGCGACCTGCTCCTCCAGGTGTCCGCCCTGGAGAGGTCCCGCAGGACGCGGACCGACCGGGGGCAGCTCCCGCTGCCGCTGGAGGGCACGGCGCCGGCTCGGGGCTCCCTCCCGGCGACCACCGCGGACGAACGGGTCTCGGCCGAGCTGGAGGTGCTGGGCTACGAGGTGGAGCGGCACCTGCTCGACGGCTACGCCGACTTCCTCGCCTTCCTGGCGGTCCGCCACCGCCTGGTGCGCGCCCAGGACCTGCACCTGGTGCCCGCGGGCGAGGAGGTGCTGGTGGCGGGGGTGAAGGTGGCCACCCAGACCCCGGCGGTGCGGTCCGGGCAGCGGATCGTCTTCGCGACCGTGGACGACGCGACGGGGCTGGCCGACCTGACCTTCTTCGCGTCGGTGCAGCACCGGTGCGCGGCCACGGTGTTCTCCTGCCCGCTGCTGGCCGTGCGCGGCAGGGTGCGCCGGTCCGGGACGGGGATGGCGACGGTGACCGCCTCCCACGCCCACGACCTGGCCGTACTGCACCGCGTCTGGGAGGAGCGGGGCGCCGAGGCGCTGGCGGAGGCGCTGCGCGCGGACCCGTCCGCGGTGCCTCCGGGGCCGCCGCCGGGGCGGTCCGTCCCCGGCCCGCTCCCGGGGGCGGCGCGGCGCCGCCTGTGGCACGCCAGTCCCGGCAGTTCCGGACGCTGACGCCCGCGGACGGGCCTCCCGTGCGCCGAAACCGGACCCGCGGCCCCCGGGTCGCGACCGCCCTCCGCCGCCCGGGCGGCGGGCCTCAGGGCAGGATCGAGTCGACGTACCCGCCGTCGACGCGCAGGGCGCCGCCCGTCGTGGCCGAGGCCAGGGGCGAGCTGAGGTAGACGACCATGTTCGCGATCTCCTCCGGTTCGATCAGCCTCTGGAGGAGGGACTGCGGCCGGTGCTCCCGCATGAAGACGCGCTGGGCCTCCTCCCACGGCAGGTCCCTGTCGACCAGCTGGTAGACGAACTCCTCCACGCCGCCCGTGTGCGTGGGGCCCGCGATCACGGAGTTGACCGTGACCCCCGTCCCCGCGGCCTCCTTGGCGAAGCCCCGGGACACCGAGAGCAGGGCGGTCTTGGTCACGCCGTAGTGGATCATCTCGGCGGGGACGACCACCGCCGAGTCGCTGGCGATGTTCAGCACCCGGCCCCAGCCGCGCTCCTTCATGCCCGGCAGGAGCCCTCGCGTCATGCGCACCGCCGTGAGGACGTTGACCTCGAAGTAGCGCCGCCACTCGTCGTCGTCCACCTCCAGCGCGGGCCGGGCGCCGAAGATGCCGAGGTTGTTGACGAGGATGTCCGCGTGCCCCGCCGCGTCGAGGACGCGGCGCGCGCCCTCGTCGGTGGCGATGTCCCCCGGGGCGGCGACCAGCTCGGCCCCGGGGAGCTCCCGGCCCAGGCCCTCCAGCGCCCGGCCGACGGACTCCCCGGTCCGGCCGTTGACGGCGACCCGGGCGCCGGCGCGGGCCAGGCCCAGCGCGATGGCGAGGCCGATGCCCTGGGTGGAACCGGTGACCAGGGCGGTCCTGCCGGACAGGTCGATGCGCATGCGGGGCTCCCTACCGTCGGAAGGCGGCTCCGGTGGGGCGGAGCGCCGGACACGAAGGTAGTCGCGCGCGCGGCCCGCGCACAACGGCGACCCGCGGGCGCCGCCGGGCGGGTGCGGGGCGGGCCCCGCACCGCCCGGCGCCCCGGACGCCCTCCGGGCGTCAGGCCAGGGCGCGCAGGGTCTCGGCCAGCGGGGTGGTCGGGCGGCCGATCAGGCGGGACAGCTCTCCGCCGGCGGCCTCGAGCTCCCCGTCGCGGATGTTGGCGTCCAGGGCGACGACGAACCCGGCGGTGCCCTCGTCCAGTCCGGCCGCGGTCAGCGCGGCCAGGTGCTCCTCGGGGGTGAGGTCGCGGTAGACGACCTCGCGGCCGAGCACCTCGCCGAGGTCCCGGGCCAGTTCCGGGTAGGTCCAGGCGGTGTCGCCGGAGAGCTCGTACACGGCGCCGGCGTGGGCCTCCGGGGCGCGGAGGACGGCCGACGCGGCCTCGGCGTAGTCCTGCCGGGAGGCGCTGGCGACCCTTCCCCCGCCGACGCTGCCGGTGACGGCGCCGCTCTCGCGGGCCCGGTCGAGCTGCTGCCCGTAGTTCTCGTTGTACCAGCCGTTGCGCAGGATCGTGGCGGGGACGCCGGAGGCGGCGAGGACCTCCTCCGTGGCCTTGTGCTCGGGGGCCAGGACCAGGGTGGTGTCGTCGGCCCTGGGGGCGCTGGTGTAGACGATGTGCCCGATCCCGGCCTCCTGCGCGGCCCGGACGGCGTTGGTGTGCTGGGGCACCCGTCGGCCGACCTCGCTCCCGGAGATCAGGAGCAGGGTGTCGGCCCCCTGGAAGGCGGCCTTCAGTGACTCCGGGTCGTCGAGGTCGGCGCGCGCGGTCCGCACTCCGGTGGCGGCGAGCGCGGCCAGCCGGCCGGCGTCACGCCCGGTCGCGGTGATCCGGTCGGCGGGGAGGCCCTGGGCCAGGAGGTCGGCGACGACGAGGCGGCCGAGGTGGCCGGTGGCGCCGGTGATGACGACGGACATGCGGGTCCTTCCGATCGCGGGCCGGGGGTTCCCGGCCTTCGTGCGGTGGCAACAGGCCTGTTCTCGAGCGCATTCCAGAAGTCGTGTACGCACCTTTAAGTGAGGTACCTACCTTTTGGTAAGGTCCGGGCATGAAGACGTCGCAGGAGAACCCGGCCGGCCCGTGGCCCCGGGGGGAGGTCCTGTCCTCGGACTGCCCCTCGCGGCGGCTGCTGGGGGACGTCACCAGCAAGTGGGGGGTGCTCGTCCTGATCTCCCTCGCCGAAGGGCCGCTGCGCTGGAGCGGGCTGCTGCGCGCCATCGGCGGGATCAGCGAGAAGATGCTCGCCCAGACCCTGCGCACCCTCGAGGCGGACGGGCTGGTCCTGCGCGACGCCAGGCCGGTGGTCCCTCCGTACGTGGTCTACAGCCTCACCGACGAGGGCCGCGAGGTGACCGCGCTGCTGCTGCCGCTCGTGGAGTGGGCCCAGGACCACGTCGCCGCCCCCGGCACGGGAGCCGGGCCGGACGGGGACGCGTAGGCCCCCGGACGCCGGACACGGAGGCGGCCGTGCGCGGCCCGCGCACGACGGCGCCCCGCGGGCCCCGCCGGGCGGACCCCGCACCCTCGGATCCCGCCCCATGGGACGACGGTGCGCCTTCTCCCTTTCTCCTTTCACAGAATTCCCATCCACACCTCTCCCCCCAAGATTTCCGACATACAGCCGAGCAACCGCTTTCCCTACCCGCAAGCACAATCCACCGACAATACGCAACCCTTGACACAAGGGATTCCGCGTGGTGCACCCACATCGGAACACGGTGGTCCACCCCCCGACCTGCGGCCCGCCGGTAGAACATTTCTCGACCCCGGCGACGAAGTCCGGAAGTGCGAACGGGAATCCGCTCCTCCGCCTCCCCGACCCGGGGAACGAAAAGGGAAATCGCCCCTCCGGCACCATGCAAAACACCCTCAGCAGCAGAGGCAGGTATCCCAGCAGGTCGCAGCGGTATTTCCCGGTTTCCCTTGACATCGCCCGAAGCAAATGGAAACTGATACTGCCGACCTTCGGCCCGGCGTCCCCCGCCGGCCTTGCTCTCCCGCCGTTCCCCGAGATCATGACCGGCAAGCACGAGGAGCCGACCACCGCCCACCTGCGCATAACCGGTCCATGATCGATATTTCTCGAGCGTCCCGCTCGTGCCACGCGAACGGCCCACCACCAACGTGCGAAACAGGGGCGATATCCTGATGCATGCGTTTCCCCAGGAAGGCGACACCGTCACCACGCGGCGGAAACAGTTCGCCGAATCCGGATACCTCGTCCTTTCGGGCCTGCTCCCCGACCCCCTCCTCGGCAGCCTCCTGCCCGAGGTCGACCGCTGGGTGGACGAGGGCCTGCGCGACCGCTCGATCGCCGCCTGCCTGGCCCCGGACGTGCACGGCCCTCCCCCGCTCCTGGAGCTGGAGCTGCCCGCCCACGGGCGGCTCCTCACCCACGAGCCGCTGATGGAGGTCCTGTCCGAGCTCATGGGCCCCTCCTTCGTCTTCCACCACCTGCACAGCGACCGGCACGGGGCCGCGACCACCGGCAAGCCCTGGCACCACGACCACGAGCCCAACGACCGGGAGGACCCGGACCTGCTGATGGTGCACGCCCTGCACTACCTCGGCGGCCTCGACCGGACCGTCGGGAGCCTCGCGGTCCTGCCCGGCTCCCACCGCGAGCACGCGGACAAGACGGCCCGCGCCCACCTGGGGACCGCGGAGCTGCCGGGCGAGGTCGTCATCGACAGCCTCCCTCCCGGTTCCACCGTGCTGATGAACTCCGCCCTGTTCCACGCCCGCAGACCCGCCGGCCCCGACCCCTCCCGCCCCCGCTACTTCGTCGACGCGTCGTACTGCCAGGCCGGCGCGCGGTGGCGGCCCGTCAAGCCCTACTGGCGGTACATGCTCTCCCGCGCCCGCGAGCTCGACCTGGGCGGCGGGCGGTGGCCCGAGCTGTTCTCCGCCCGGCACTTCACCGAGTACGCGGCGGCCGAGCGGGGGGCCACCGCGTGAGGCTCGTCCACCCGGTCACGTACGACCAGGTGAGGGCGGTGTACCTGCGCGACCATCCCGCCGACCGGCCCCACGCGGCCAACTCCAACCGCGACGGCGAGAAGGCCCTGGCCATGGCCGAGGACCTGCTCGGCGCCTGGTCCCTGGTCCGGCTGACGAGGGAGGAGGTGCTCGGCGTGGTCCTGCCCTGGCACCTGAGCGAGGGGGGCGCGGTCGAGCTGGTGCCCCGGTCCGGCCTGACGGTCGGCGAGGCCGCGGACCGGATCCGCGCGGGCGGTCCGGGCATGGCCGCGGCCAACCCGGTCTGCGCGCGGAAGCTGGAGCTGTTCCGGAGCGCGCCCCTGACCCCGGTCTACCTGAGCACCCGTCCGGTGCCGCACTCCGACTACGGGGACCTCCGCGTCCGCACCGGCCTCATCCACCTGGACGGCCTGCACCGCATGATCGCCTGGGAGCTGTCCCGGCGCCTGTCCCCCGGGGAGCCGCTGGAGGCGTTCGTGGCCGGCTCCCCCGTCCCGGCCACGCATCCACGACACCGCCGCCCCGACACCGCGCGAACCGGAGGCCCACACCCTTGACCCGTACGATGCGTCCCGCGCTCTCCCTCCCCGACCTGCTCACCCGGGGGGCCCGGTCCCATCCGGACCGGACGGCGCTGACCGACGGCGTCCGCTCCCTCGACTACCGCGCGCTCCACGCCGCGTCCGGTCGCGTCGCCGCCCACCTGCACGGCCTCGGCGCCGGGCGCGGCGACCGGGTGGCGGTGATCGGCCCCCGCGACGGCCGCGTGTGCGCACTGCTGTACGGCGTCCTGCGCTCGGGCGCCGCCGCGGTGCTCATCGACCCCTCGTGGAGCGCGCCCGACGTGCGGGCGCGCCTGGACGCCGTCGCCGTGCGGCACGTGCTCGGCACCGACGGGGCGGTGCCGGCGCCCGAGGGGTACCGCGCCGAGGTGCTGGACGTGGACGCGCTGGCCGCCGCGGGGCCGGTCGACCCGCCGGTGCCGGCCGCCGCGCCGGGGACCGAACCGGCCTCGGACACGGCCTACCTGTCCTTCACGTCGGGGTCCAGCGGGGAGCCCAAGGCCGTCGCGGTGACCCACGCCAACGCCGTCCACTACGCCCGTTCGCTGCGCCGCCGGCTGGGGCTGACCCGCGCGGACGCGCCGTGCGTCGCGCACGTCACGACGATGGCGGCCGACCTCGGCCACACCTCGTGGCTGCTCGCCCTCGCCACGGGCGGCTCGGTGCACGTGGTGCCCGACCACGAGACCCGCGACCCCGAGGCGTTCTGGGCGTCCCTGGCCGGCGCCGGGGTGTCGGTGCTCAAGACGACCCCCTCCCACCTGACGGCCCTGCTGGAGGGGCGGCCCCCCGGGAGCCCGCCGCTGGGCACGCTGCTGCTGGGCGGTGAGACGCTCCCCCGCTCCCTCGCCGCCGGCCTCCTCTCCGGGGGCGTGGCGGACCGCGTGGTCAACCACTACGGGCCCACGGAGACCACGATCGGCGCGACGTGCTTCGTCGCCGACTCCCCCGCCGACCTCCCGGCGGACGAGGCGACGGTCCCCGTCGGCACGGCGCTCGGGGACGTCTCCCTGCGCCTGCTCGGCCCCGACGGCCTGCCGGTCCCCGACGGGGTGGAGGGGGAGCTCCTCATCGGCGGGCGCGGGGTCACCGCCGGCTACCACGACCGTCCCGACGAGACGGCGCTCCGCTTCGTCCGGCACGACGGGGAGCGGGTGTACCGGACCGGCGACACATGCCGCCGCCGCCCGGACGGGAACCTCGTCTTCACCGGCCGGACGGACCGCCAGGTCAAGATCCGGGGCTTCCGGGTGGACCCCGCCGAGGTGGAGTGGGTGATCGGCGAGTCCCCCGGCGTCGGCCAGTCCGCGGTGTTCGTGCGGGAGAACTCCTCGGGGGGACAGCTCCTGGCCGCGGTGCGCCCGGCGGCCGGGCACGACGAGGGGGCCGTGCTCGACGCGCTCCGCTCCCACCTGCGCGACAGGCTGCCCGGGTACTCGATCCCGCAGCCGATCGTCGCCCTGCCCGACTTCCCCACCGGGCCGAACGGCAAGCTCGACCGCGACCGCCTGGCCGCGGTCGTGGACGGGGTCCTGGCGAGCGGCGGCAGGCGGTCCGGCCCCGGCCGGGACGCGGCTCCGGAGCGGATCGGGATGCCCCTGGTGCGGGCGGTCGCGGAGCTGTGGGCGGGCGCGCTGGGCCTGCCCTTCGTGGACCCGCACGCCGACGTGCTCGAACTCGGCGGCGACTCGATCCTGGCCATGCGCACGGTCACGCTGCTGCGGCGGTCCGGGTACCGCGTGGCGTTCGAGGACTTCTACCGGAACCCGACCCCGATGCTCCTGGCCTCCGCCGCCCGGCCGGCGGGCGAGGACGCGGAGGTCGGCGAGGGCGCGGGAGCCGAGGGGCCCGGGGAGGGCGGCGCGCTCGCGCCGGCCCAGCGCTGGCTGTTCCGGCAGCGCCTCGGGGACCACCGGCACTGGAACCAGTCCGCCGTGCTGTGCTGCGGGGTGCCGGTGGACGCGGCGGCCCTCTCCGCGGCGGTGGAGGACGTGCTGCGGCGCCACCCGGCGCTGCGGCAGCCGGTGGGCCCCGAGGGCCCGGGGGTCCCCCGCCCCGCCGGCGACGTGGACGCGGTGACCTTCTCCTCCCTGCCCCGCACCACGGGCCAGCTGGCGGAGGCGGTCGAGGCCACGTGCTCCGAGCTGCAGCGCGGCATGGACCCGCGGGCCGGACGCCTGATCCGGGTCCACCTCTTCTCCGGCGGGCACGGCGTCCGGGACCGGCTCGCGGTGATCGTCCACCACCTGGCCGTCGACGGCCTCTCCTGGCGGATCCTGCTCGACGACCTCGCCCACGCCTACCGGGCGGCCCTCTCCGGGCAGCGGTCCGACCTGCCGCCCACGGCCGACTTCTACCGGTGGGCGGCGAAGGCCCCGCCACCTCCCCCCGCGCCGGAGCGGGCCGTGCCGGAGCCCGCCGGGACCACCGAGCCGGTGGCCCTCACCTGGGCGCTGGACGAGAGCGCCACCGCCCGGCTCGTCCGGCGCCACGGGCGGGCCCAGCGCCTGGAGGCGTTCCTGCTGACGGCCCTGGCCGAGGCCGCCCTGCGCTGGAGCGGCCGGTCGCGCCTGGGGGTGGAGGTGGAGACCCACGGCCGCGACACCACCGGCGAGGGCGGCGACCACATGGACACCGTCGGCTGGTTCACGGCGGTCAAGCACGTGGTCGTCGACCACCCCGTCCGGGCGGTGCGGGCCGGGGCGGCGGACACCGTCCGCGGGTCCCGGCGCGAAGACCGCGCCGGCCGGACCGCCTCCGCCCCGGCCCTGCGGGGGGCGGACGGCCGCCCGGCGGGCGCGGACACCGTGGCCGAGCGTGCGCGCGAGGTCGAGCGCCGCGTCCGGGAGGCCCCGGAGCTGCCGATGGACGCGCCGGGCCCGCGCCCCGACGTGGGGTTCAACTTCCTGGGCACGTTCGAGCTGCCCGACGAGCCGTCGCTGCGGTGGTCCGTCGCTCCCGAGGCGGGCGGGGCGGCGCGCTGCCCGGACGGCGATCCCCTGTACCGGATGCGCCTGACCGCCCGCATCGTCGAGGGGCGGCTGGTGACCGACCTCGTGTACGCGTGGCCGCGGCTGTCCCACGACGCGGCCCACGGCGTCGTCGCGTCCTTCGGCCGCGCCGTGGCGGCCGAGGCGGGCGCCACTCCCCTGCCCCACACCAGGTCCCCCGTCTCGACCTCCGGGCGGCTGCTGTACGACGGCTCCGTCCGGCCCGCGCCGCGCGCACGGGTCACCGGCGAGCCGGTGCGGGTCCTGCTCACCGGCGCCACCGGCTACGTGGGAAGGCACCTGCTCCCCGCGCTCACGGCCCGGGGGGCCAGGGTCACGTGCCTGGTGCGGGGCGAACGCGACGCCGACGCCGCGCTGCGGCTCCCCCCGGGACCGGAGGGCGCCGGGGCCGGCCGGGGCGGGTTCGACGTGGTCGCGGGCGACATCGACCGCGAGGGCCTGGGCCTGTCCCCCGAGGCCCTCGCCCGCGTGCGGGACGTGCAGGTGGTCGTGCACGCCGCCGCGGACGTGCGCCTGGTGGCCCCGCCCGCCGACCTGGAGCGGACCAACGTCGCCGCGGTCCGGCGGCTGCTCGGGTGGGTCGACGCGCAGGTCCCCGGCGCCCGGCTGCACCACCTGTCGACCCTGGCCGTCGCCGGCGGGGTGGAGGGGCCGGCCCGCCGGTTCAGCGAGGCGGACCTGCGGATCGGCCAGGGGTTCCGCACCCCCTACGAGAGGACCAAGTTCGCGGCCGAGGAGGCCGTCCGCGCCTGGGCCGCGTCGGGCCGCCAGTGCTACGTCCACCGCAGCGGGCACGTCGCGGCGCACAGCGCCACGGGGGCATTCCAGGCCAACGTGGAGGACAACAGGGTCTACCAGCTGGTCCGCGGCTACGTCCTGGCCGGGGCGGCGCCGAGCCGGCCCGGGGAGACCTTCGCGTTCTCCCACGTCGACACGGTGGCGGCCGGGATCGCGGCGATCGTGGCGAACCCGTACGCGGCACCGGGCGCCTACCACGTCGAGACGCCGCACACGGTGCCCCACGACGAGCTCGTGTCCTGGCTCGTCGGCCTGGGCTACCCGATCGAGCTGACCGGCGAGGACGCGTTCGCCGCCGCCCTGGCCCGGGTGGAGCGGACCAGGCCGACCGCCGCGCGGCTGGCGTCGGCGTGGTCGCAGCTGGAGGACCGCAACGTCGTGGTGGACAGCTCCTCCACCGCGGCCGCGCTCGACCGTGTCGGCGTGCGCTTCGCCCCGCCGACCCCCGCGTGGTGGTCCGCCGCCATGGCGTGGGCCGCCGGTGTCGGCTTCCTGCCGGAACCGGGTGCCGATGTTCACGACGAAGGGAACGATCCTCACCATGACCGATGACACCGTGACCGAGATCGGCTGGGGCAGCACGACCCTGGACACCCGTCGAGCGCTGTGGTCGCAGCCGCTCGGCGACGAGGACAGGCGCCTGCTCTGGGCGGACGCCACCGCCGGGAGGTGGGACGGGGCCGCACACGTGCGCGACGGGCTCCGCGCCTTCACGGAGGAGAGCATCCGCTCGGTGGGCTTCGCCCACATACCCAACCTGATGGACGCCTCGGCGGACGGCGGGGAGATCGTGCGGGCCCTGTCCTTCGTGATGCGGGACTTCGGCGAGATCATCCCGCAGAACGCCCAGGGCGACCTGTGGCAGGTCCTGCGCGACCGGGACGGGGACGGGGCCACCGAGCTGGGGTTCCACTGCGACACCTGCGACGTGCTCGTCCTGCTCTGCCTCCAGCCCGCCGTGCTGGGCGGCGGCGACACCAAGCTGGCGAGCGCGCGGTACGTGCGGGAGATCATCGAGCGCGAGCGCCCGGACGTCCTGGCGACCCTGGAGGAGGACTGGACCTTCGACCGGACGGGGCGGGCCGGGCAGCAGGTCATCGTCTCCCCGATCCTGTTCACCCAGGAGGACGGGACGGTGGGCTGCTACTACCAGACCCGTACCGTGCGCACCTCGCCGGAGAGGGGCGGGCCGCCGCTGACCGAGCGCCAGTGGGAGGCCCTCGACGTCCTCGACGAGGTCCTCTACCGGCCGGAGATCGCCTTCGGCCTGCGGCTGGCGGCGGGTGACCTGCTGCTCATCCGCAACAGCAGGGTCCTGCACGGGCGCTCCCCCTACGTGGACGAGCCCGGCCCCCGCGCGCGCCGGGTGCTGCGGGCGTGGATGAACACGGGCAGCCGGTGAGCCCCCGCGGGGAGGACCGCGCGCCGGACCACTCGGAACGACGGGGCGCGGGGGGACGCGACGCGGGCCGGTCCCGCGCGCGCGGGACCGCCGTGGTCACCGGGGGCGGCAGCGGCCTGGGCAGGGCGGCCGCGCTCGCCCTGCTCGCGGACGGCTGGTCGGTCGCGGTGGCCGGGCGCCGCAAGGAGGCGCTGGAGGAGACCGTCGGCCTCGCCGGGCCGGACGCCGACCGGGTCCTGGCCGTGCCGACCGACATCCGCAGCCCCGCGGAGGTGGAGGCCCTGTTCGCCGCGGTGCGCGAGCGGTTCGGCCGGGTGGACCTGCTGTTCAACAACGCGGGCGCGGCGGTCCCCCGCACGCCCGTGGAGGAGGTGGCGACGGAGGACTGGCAGCGGATCATGGACACCACCGTCACCGGGACCTTCCTGTGCGCACAGGAGGCGTTCCGCGTGATGCGCGGGCAGTCGCCGCCGGGCGGGCGCATCATCAACAACGGGGCCCCGTCCGCCCACGTGCCGCGGCCCAACTCCGTCGCCTACACCACGGCCAAGCACGCGGTCCTGGGCCTGACCCGGGCCCTGTCCCTGGACGGGCGGGCGCACGGCATCGCCTGCGGGCAGATCGACGTGGGCAACGTGGCCCCGGCGGACGGCGGCCCGCAGCCGCCCGCGATGCAGGCCGACGGGACGATGGCGGTGGAGCAGACCATCCCCGTGGAGAGGTTCACGGAGTCGCTGCTGCTGATGGCGTCGATGCCCCTGGAGGCCAACGTGCAGTACCTGACGGTGCTGCCGACGACGATGCCCTTCGTCGGGCGGGGGTGAGCGGGTGTTCGTGAGCGCGCGCTCCTTCGAGGAGTACCGGGCGATGTTCTCGCTCTCGGACCACGACCTGTCGCTGCGGATCCTGGACTGCCCCGGCGGCGCCGCGAGCTTCGTGGCGGAGGCCGGGGCCCGGGGCACGGACGCGGTGGCCGTGGACCCCCAGTACGGGCCGGGCCGGGAGGGGCTGGGGGAGCTGGCCCTGCGGGAGAACGAGCACAAGCACGCGGAGCTGGTCGAGCGCGCCGGGGAGTACGACTGGAGCTGGTTCGGCGGTCCGGCGCGGTACACGCGGATGCGCTCGCGGTCGGCGCGCGCCTTCGGCGCGGACGTCGCGGCGCGGCCCGGGCGGTACGTCCTGGGCTCGCTGCCGGACCTGCCGTTCGCGGACCGCTCGTTCGACCTCGTGCTCAGCTCCCACCTGCTGTTCTCCTACGGCGAGCAGCTGGGCGAGGACTGGCACCGGGACGCGCTCCTGGAGCTGGTGCGCGTGTCCCGTGGACAGGTACGGCTGTACCCCCTGTTCCAGCACACGAGCCACAAGCGGTATCCGGCGCTGGACCGGATGCGGGAGGCGCTGGCGGAGTGCGGCGTCTCCTCCCGGGTGGAGGGTGTGGACTACGCGTTCGCCCTCGGGGACCGGGAGATGCTGGTGCTGGAGTGCGCCGGCGACCGCATGCCGTCGGGGTCCTCCCGCGAGGGCGGGGGCACGTCCGCGGCGTTCGACCCGGTGCGCTGGAGGCACCTCGAAGCGGAACGGTGACGAAGGGGCGCGGGGCGGGTCGCGGGGACGCGGCCCGCCCCGCCGCCGTCGCACGGCCCGGCCCTTGCGGGGGCGGGCGGCCGGGGCGGGTGCGCTCGGGACCGGACCGCCGGGCGCCGGGGCGCGGCCCCCGGGGATGAGAACGGCCACATCCGGGGTGCCGACACCGCCCCAGATTGCATGTTCATTCATTTTTCTGCATACTTATTTTCATGTCCAAGGTACTCACTTCCCTTCCTGTCGGCGAACGCGTCGGAATCGCCTTCTCGGGGGGCCTCGACACGTCCGTGGCCGTCGCGTGGATGCGCGAAAAGGGCGCGGTTCCCTGCACGTACACCGCCGACATCGGCCAGTACGACGAGCCCGACATCGCCTCGGTGCCCGGCCGCGCCAACGCCTACGGCGCGGAGGTCGCCCGGCTGGTCGACGGCCGCGCCGCCCTGGTCGAGGAAGGGCTCGCCGCCCTGGCCTGCGGCGCGTTCCACATCAGGTCCGGCGGGCGCCCCTACTTCAACACCACCCCGCTCGGCCGCGCCGTCACCGGCACCCTCCTGGTCCGCGCCATGCTCGACGACGGCGTGCAGATCTGGGGCGACGGCTCCACCTACAAGGGCAACGACATCGAGCGGTTCTACCGCTACGGCCTGCTCGCCAACCCCTCCCTGCGCATCTACAAGCCGTGGCTCGACGCCGACTTCGTCAACGAGCTCGGCGGGCGCAAGGAGATGTCCGAGTGGCTGGCCGAGCGCGACCTGCCCTACCGGGACAGCACGGAGAAGGCCTACTCCACCGACGCCAACATCTGGGGCGCCACCCACGAGGCCAAGTCCCTCGAACACCTCGACACCGGCATCGAGATCGTCGACCCCATCATGGGCGTGCGGTTCTGGGACCCCGAGGTCGAGATCGCCCCCGAGGACGTCACGATCGGCTTCGAGCAGGGCCGGCCGGTGACCATCAACGGCCGCAGGTTCGACACCGCCGTGGACCTGGTGCTGGAGGCCAACGCCATCGGCGGCCGGCACGGCCTGGGCATGTCCGACCAGATCGAGAACCGGGTCATCGAGGCCAAGAGCCGGGGCATCTACGAGGCCCCGGGCATGGCCCTGCTGCACGCCGCCTACGAGCGCCTGGTCAACGCCATCCACAACGAGGACACCCTCGCCAGCTACCACAACGACGGCCGCCGCCTGGGCCGGCTGATGTACGAGGGCCGCTGGCTGGAGCCGCAGGCGCTGATGGTGCGCGAGTCGCTCCAGCGCTGGGTGGGCACCGCCGTCACCGGCGAGGTGACCCTGCGGCTGCGCCGCGGCGAGGACTACTCGATCCTGGACACGACCGGGCCGTCGTTCAGCTACCACCCGGACAAGCTGTCCATGGAGCGCACGGAGGACTCCGCGTTCGGTCCCGGCGACCGCATCGGCCAGCTCACCATGCGCAACCTCGACATCGCCGACTCGCGGGCCAAGCTGGAGGACTACGCCAGGATCGGCATGGTCGGCAGCGGCGACGCCCACCCGACCTCGATCGGCGCCGCCCAGGCGGCGGCGACGGGTCTGATCGGCGCGATGCCCGAGGGCGGCGCCGAGGCGATCGCCTCCCGCGGCCAGGCCGCCGACGAGGACTGGCTCGACCACGTCGCCATGGAGTCCGGCACGGACTGAGGCCCGCTCCCGCCGTCCGCACCGCCTTCCGGGGGCCGGCGCGGACGGCGGCGGGTCCGGTCTCCCGGCCCTCCCGCGACGTCGGGCGGCCTCTCGGTACCGAGGTTCGGTACCGAGAGGCCGCCCGCGCTCATTCCCGGGGGAACAGCGCGTCGGTGAAGGCGTTGCGGAACGTGCCGCCGGGGTCCATGCTCCGCGCCAGGCGGGCGAAGTCGTCCGCGCGCCCGTACCCCGCGACGACGTCCCCGGCCGAGAGCGTGGTGAGCTTCCCCCAGTGCGGCCGGGCGCCCAGGGGCGCCAGGAGCCCCTCCACCTCGGCCAGGACGGCCACCACCGCCTCCGCGTCGCTGACCCAGGTGAAGTGGAACGTGACGGAGTCGCGGCCGTGGGCGGGGCTCAGCCACAGGTCGTCCCCGCGCACCGTGCGCACCTCCGACACGTGCAGGAGCGGGGCCACCTTGTGCCCGATGCCGCGCAGGGCGGCGAAGGCCCGCGCCGCCTGCTCCCGTGGCAGGTACAGCTCCGACTGGAGCTCGTCGCCCGCGCTCGGCGTCACGTCGGGCCGGAAGTGCGGCAGCCGCTCGTGCCAGGGCCCGGCGACCCCCAGCTGCACGGTGCAGGACTCCGTCGGCATGCCCGGCACGGGGTGCACCGGTCCATCCGCCGGCCGTCCGCCCTCCCACGGGCGCTCGGGCAGGTCGGTCCGGTGCTTGAGCCACACGTCGGCGGCGCCCCGGGCCCAGCCAGTGAACGCGCTCACGCTGTACGCGGCGCCGAACACCGCGTCGAACCGCTCGGCCACCGCGTCCAGGGGCACGTCGAGGTGGACGCGCTGGGCGACCTCGAAGGCGGGCTCGACGTCCAGGGTGAGCCGGGTGACGACGCCGAGCGCGCCGAGGGAGACCACCGCACCGGGGAACGTGTCGGGGTCGGTGTCGCGGGACAGCTCCACGAGGTCGCCCTCCGGGCCGACCATCTGCACGGCCCGCACGGAGGCGGCGAGGCAACGCCGGCCGTCCCCGGAGCCGTGGGTGCCGGTGGCGCACGATCCGGCGACGGAGATGTGCGGCAGGGAGGCCATGTTCGCGAGGGCGAACCCGTCCCGGTGCAGGGCGGCGGAGAGGTCGGCGTAGCTCGTGCCGGCGGACACCGCCACGGTCCCCGCCACTGGGTCGACGGCGATGTCCGGCGGAAGGCCGTCGAGGCGGACCAGCTCGTGGTCGGAGTCGGCCACCCTGCTGAAGGAGTGGCCGCTGCCGAGGGCCCGGATCCTGGGGCTGTCGCGGACGAGGCGGCGCAGTTCGTCCAGGGTCGAGGGCCGGTGCACCGCCGTGTGGGAGAAGGCGACGTTCCCGGCCCAGTTCCTGAGGGGCGGGGGTGGGCTCGGGGGGCGGGATGAACTCGGGGGTGGGGTGGTGGACATGGGGCCTCCTTGACCGCCGGGGGACGCCCGTGCATCTTCTCCCGTAGCCCATGCCACTGACACGGCCGGGGTCCGTGAGTCCGGGGTCCGCGTGGATGCGGGGCCCGCTGGGGTGACCGTGTGCCCCGCTCCCCCGTGTCGCGCGGCGGGGCGGTCGTTCGCGTGGGGTGGCCACTTCCAGCCAAAACCACTCACAGTAACCGGCCTGTGGGCTACTGTGCCGGTCGTAGGCAGGCCCCTCCCCCTTTTTTGGAGGACACCGTGGGACGACACGACAAACCCGACAGCACCAACACCGGCCAGGGCGGCTCCGCCGGCGGCGACGGCCAGGACCCCAAGAAGCACGGAAGCGAACCCCTACCCCACCCAGTCCGGCGACGGCACGGACCCCAACCGGTGACCACACCCGGCGCCCGTCTGGCCCGCGCCCTCACCATCGCGGGCCACATCATCGCCCCCCGGTGGCACCGGGCGATCCTCGCGGTGGACCGGGCCGGGTTCATCCCCGGCACCGTGTGGGTCACCTCCAACGACCACCCCGGTTACTACGTGCCGGTCACCCGCGAGGACCCCGACCACGCCCGTTGGACGCACGAGGACTACGCGCTCGCGACCCAGGTGGACGACGGCGCCCCGGCCGGGGGCCCGAACGGCGAACCCGGGTGGGGCAGGTTGCGGACCTCCAGCCTCAGCCAACCGTCGTTGGTCGTGGACATGCTCCAACAGCTCGACGCCGCCGAGGGGCACCGGGTGCTGGAGATCGGCACGGGGACGGGCTACAACACGGCGCTGCTCTGTCACTCGCTCGGGGAGAAGGCGGTGGTGTCCGCCGAGATCGACCCAGAGCTCGCCCGGATCGCCGTCGACAACCTCGACCGCGCCGGTTACCGGCCGACCGTGCTGGACCAGGACGGCACCGGGCACCTGGGAACCGGTCTCGGTGCGGACCGCTTCCACCGGGTGATCTCCACCGTCGCGGCCCGAGGGTCCATCCCCCACTCCTGGGTGCGGCAGACGTGGCCGGGCGGGGTGATCGTGACCCCCTGGGAGGTAGGGACCCGCCCCGGGGTACTGGTGCGGCTGGAGGTCGCTGAGGACGACACCGCGCACGGGCGGATCGTCGGCGAGGCCCCGTTCATGGTGTTGCGCTCCCAGCGTCCCGACAGCCGCCGTATCCGGGACCTGGTGGACGAGGACGACCCCGGCAAACAGGCCGGAACCACCACCGTGAACCCCCGCCTGGTCGCCTACGAGCACCCCGGATGGCAACTCGTTCTCGGACACCTGGTGCCCGGCCTGCGGTACGCCGTCTACGAGGCGTCGGAGGAGCGGCCCGAGTGCGCGGGCGAGGCGTCCGTGTACGTGGCCACCCCGGACGGGTCATGGGCGCTGGGCGAGTACACACCGACCGGCGGCCCCTACGTCACCGAACGGGCCGGGGGCCGGGACCTGTGGGCGGAGGTCGGTGCGGCGTGGGAGGCGTGGGAACGGGCGGGTCGGCCGGGCCGGGAGCAGTTGGGGGTGACCGTGGACGCGGAAGGGACGCGGTTGTGGGCGGGTTCCCCGGACGGGGTTCTACGGCCGCTGGGGGCGACTGCCAAGGGCGGGTAGCTCTGTGGAAGTGCGCGACAGAGGCTGGGCGGCGCACGTGAGCGGCAGGCAGGAGGGGGTCTTTGGTCCTGGTGGTGTGTGGCGCCCCCGAGGTAGCCTGGTTCCGCTGAACATAGAACCGGACCCCGCCAATATCCGTGGCGGGGTCCGATCTGTTCCAACAGAGGGGCTACTTCATGGCCCTCAACACCTGCGTCCAAGCCTCCCGGCTGAACTCCACGTGTCCGCGTTCACGGTTCTGAGTGTCCCTCACAAGCACGTGCACACCCTCGGACACCTCGACGCAGTTCTGAGAGCCGTTGCTTCGCTTGGACTTGTGCCACGGGCCCTGCTCAGGCTGACTGGGCCTTGCCATACCGCTCACTCCACTCCTTCAACAACGCCAACGAATCGCCCGGTGAGCGGGCGTTCGCCTGCAATCTACTGAACAGCACCCCGAACTGCCGCACCGACACCGGGTCATCAGTTGACTGACCACCGTAGATCGACTCCACGTAGACCAGGTCCGGGGCTCCTACTGACATCAGTACCGAGTATGGCCCGTCGAGACCGGGGTTGGGGTACTGGCCCCAGCCGTGCAACTGCAACATGATTCTGCCCGACTCAGCCTTCTTAATGACCTCGTCGATCTGCTCCTTCATGGTCGAGGGTGGCCCCACGGGACGGTGAAGCACGATGTCATCGAGCACTACATGGTATTGCGGTCCATTTGGGCGTAGAACGACCTTGGAACGTTCGAGCCTGAGCGCCACGCGTTCCTTGATCCCCTCCTCACCCAACCATGGCGACCCGGAGCTGAACACGGCACGCGCGTAGGAGCTCACCTGAACCACCCCAGGGAACACGCTGTTGTGGTACTCGCGGATCACCTCCGCCGAGGCCTGGTGTTCGTGGAGTTGCCCCAGCCAATCCACACTGTCCGGTTCGTACAGATCACCATAGGTGCGGATGAGTCGTCCCCCAGCATCGAGGAATGCGTCGACCTCGGCAACCGAAGCCTCACTCAGGGCCCTCCGCCCGTTCTCCACATGGGATATATGTCCGGTTGTGCACTTTATGTGCGAGGCGAGCGCACCTTGGGTCTTTCCAGCTCGTTTGCGCTGCCGCATTAGCGCCATTCCGAATCGTACATCCGGAACCTTGCGGCCATCGACGTCTTGCATGGGTCCATCAAAGCAGCAGGCTTGCGCTAAGTCTACTGAAATTTGCTAGAAGTTGCGTCGATCTATACAAGAGTGGCGGAGTTGCGTTCCAGCCTTTAAATGCTCGGGCATTGGTGGAATCTTGTCGTTAGCCGCAACACCACAGCACCGGTCCCCGGACGCGCGTGACTGGCATGTGGTCGAACCGGACGCACTACCAGATTAAGCCATAAAAAAGCCCCGATGCCGTTCGCTGCGGCACCAGGGCAAAATGCCCCACCTGTCCCGAAAAGACACGAGGTGAAGCAAATGAAGCCTACCGGCGCAGCCGCACCAAAGCCAGACGCAGCCTCCGAACCCGCTCCCGTCGGTGTCCCGTACCCGCACCGCATCGCGTTCTCCGAGCCCCACCGGCACGGCATCGTCCTCGGCCATGAGCGCGACTACACCGCCCTTTCCAAGTGGGTGCGGGCCGTGACCCCCCGGCGGGCCGCGAAACCGGTCTCGCTGGTGGCCGAAGCTCTCACCTCAAACGCCCACCAGCACACGCTCAGCGGGGACCCCGGCGGGACCGTGCGGGTCGTCCTCGACATCGACCCGTTCCTCATCACCATCGCGGTCACCGACCGCGGCCCCCGACCGGACTCCGTCATCCCCTACCCCCGGTTGGGGGACCCCCGCCTGGCACCCCTCCCGGGCCTGCACCTGGTGGACCAGCTCGCCGTTTATTGGGAGTGGGACTGGGCGATCCCCGGTGCGGGTTCGGGGCCGCTGACGATCCGCGCGAAGGTGGAGAACCCGTGAGCGGGTGGAGGCCGGAGCTGGACCGCGAGTACCGGCAGGTGGCCGCCTCGCTCACCTTTCACCACCCCGGCTGGTGGGTGATGTGGTCCTACTCCCTGCGCGTGTGGGTGGCGTTCTACCTCGGCCCCGCGCAGGTCGCCCCGCTGCGCTACGCCGACCCCGACCTGCTGTCCCGGCAGATGCGGCACGTGGTGCGCACGGTCACCTCCGGCCGCTCCCCCTGAAACCCCCTCCGGGCGGCGCTGATCCGCCCGGAGGTTCCCCGCCCGGTGCGTTCGCACCGGGCCGCGGGGCCGCCGCCAAAAGGGGGGCCGGCGGCCCCGCCCCACCCCGTCGGGTCCGGTCGTACTTCCCCGGAC